>JAIVER010000053.1 GCA_023864145.1 Thiohalomonas sp.
TTCATGGGCTGTGAGAGTAATTTGCGTCATTGGATAATTTTGATCTTCTTCTCTATGAAAATCAAGCATTTTCATAGGTCATGGCTATATAACTGCATTTGAACCAGTGACCCCAGCATTATGAATGCTGTGCTCTAACCAACTGAGCTATATAGGCATTTATTTTAAGTGATAGCGCTGTTAACTGCTATACATATGGCCGCGTTTCTCCATCAGATCGAGAATGAGTTTAGTGAGAATTAACTCCATAGCGTATTGCATTTTACCGCCAGGTATAACCATCGTATTGTATGCAGTAATCTGTAGTCCTTCGATTAAGCCTTTTAAATGTAACTTATATTCAACTGAAGGTTGAAATTTAAGAAAATGAATAATCACAAGGCTTTGATCGGATGTTGGTATCTGTCTGACCATAAAGGGATTTGAAGTATCTATAATAGGTACCCTCTGAAAATTTATATGAGTATGAGAAAATTGCGGCAGTATGTAATTCATATAGTCGTACATACGCCGATAAATTGTTTCCTGTACTTCATCAGGATGATAACCACGATCTTTAGTATCACGACTGATTTTTTGAATCCACTCAAGATTAATGGATGGTGCAACTCCTATTAATAAATCAATCTCATCGGCCAGATTATGTTTTTTATCAATGACTCCGCCATGCAGACCTTCATAAAACAGTAAATCAGTACCATTAGGAATTGCTTCCCAGGGGGTAAAAGTGCCTGGTTCACCTCCATAAATACTCGCTTCACCTTCATCATGGATATAATGGCGGCGTTTTCCTGTTCCATCTTTTCCATAACTTTGAAATAGTTCGAGTTGTTTATCAAATAAATTTCCTTCCGGGCCAAAATGGCTTAAATTTCTACCTTCTTTTTTTGCCTTTTTTTTCTCTTTTTTCATTTCTACTCTGTTGTAGCGATGAAAACTGTCTCCCGCTACAAAGGCAGCTTGGGCTCCAACTCGATTAAATATGTTATCAAGAGTATCTTTAACTGTGGTGGTTCCCGCTCCAGATGATCCTGTGACGGCAATAATAGGGTGTCTTTGTGACATAGTCTGATCCTGTAATATTGTATTAGTCAAGTACCTGAAAAAGCTTATTACTATGGTTGTGATTTTGACAGATACGACAGAGATCTTGTTCAGACTGTGTATTTTGCTCTGGTAAATGGAATGTATTACCACATGCGCTGCACTTATTTTCAGATAAATGAATGGTATATATTTCTGCATAAGACCAGCTGTTAATGCTAATAGCATTTGTTTCACAGACCGAACAGCATAAATCACATCCGGTGCAGTTTATCGGATCGATTTTATACAGAGCTGAATTTTGATCTTCATCGACAACTAATTGTAAAGCATTAGTGGGACAAAGTCTCATACAGGCATTACATCCATTACATTGTGCTGAGTCTAAAATTGGTACCCAGGGCCATTTTATATCAGTGTTTTCTGATTCCGGCAACAGTTGTCCTAGTGGAATTGTACGGTATTCTGGTAAGTTAAGAGGGTCTATTAACACCAGTTGTTCACGAAATTGCTGACCGCCGCCACGAAGAAAATTTCGTCTTGATAATTGTGTACCAGGATTAATGGCTTCATCAGAATTATATATTTTGTTCCACACTCTATAGGAATGTTTTAATAATTTCATTACCGGCTTATTGCGTTCAGCAAGCAAATCATTAAGCTGTTCAACACGAGAATAAATAGTTTCAGATTGCTGTTTTTTAGATTCAAAGTATGAACAATGACTACACTCATCGGTTGCGAGTAATATATGTTCAATGCCGGCTTTGTAGAGTTGTAAAAGTTGTCGTTGCCCCAGTGCGTGTACACAGGGTATAACAGCATTACTTTCTTTTACGTCGCTTCTTTCACAGGCAAACAGAGCAACCATTCGATAACCCAGTGTGCGAATGATCCAGGGAAAATCAATATGCAGCGCACCGCCCGGGCAGGCAGGTATACACAGACCACAACCATTACAGGCTTCTATATCCAGTCCTAAATTATCATCGTTAAGTATCCAGGCGTCTGTTGGACAAGCAGCCGCACAGGCATGACAATCTGAATCATTACAGAGTGTATGCACACAGTCATCTGCATTAATTTCCGGCAGACGAACTTCCTGTGTAATATTTTCCAGAAGTTTTTTTCCTGAATTATTCATATGGGCTCTTGAATCCGTTTTTTTGTGTTATTGTTTCATAGCATGAATGTAGGCAACGAGATTGCTGACTTCTTCATCGGTTAAATCAGCACGCCCCGGCATGGAAACATTACCGCCATATTTAGCTGCGCCATACTTGATAACGTCAGCAATATCAGTATCAGAGCCAGGTTGACCATCAGCATTAGTATCAAAGCGAAAACTTGCTGTGACAAAACTAGCAGGTTTGGGCGTTAAAGTAGCTGCAGCAACACCATCACCAGCACCCGTCGCACCATGACAGGCGGCACAAGCACCTTTACCATCATAAACTCCTTTACCCGCGGCACTATCACCTGCAAAAACAGGTGTGCTTGCTAATACCGCTGCAAGTGTAAATGCTATGATTGTTAACAAACTTTTTTTCAATATTTTCATAAAATATCCTTTCAAATTAAGGGTGTTACATTGCCGGACCCATGCCTGGAACAAATTGCACAGGCATCTCTTCAGGTTTTGCCCGTCCGAGTTTCATGCGTTCATCAATTTCATCTCTGCTGGGTCGAGCTTGTCCGAGAATTTCTGCAATGATGTCACGCAATTCTTCACAATAAGCAGCAGTTAAGGCTGCCAGACCGGCAAAATACTGGGTATCACAGCGAGCTAATACACGTTCACCAAAATTACCCAGCCAGCGTAATAAATGTTCATCCATAAAAATGGCCAGCTGTTCAAGGGTTTCAGGCTGTTCATCATGTTCTAACATCCAGGCCAGGAACTGCAATTCATAGACTAAATGATCATCGGGTCGCAAGCGCCAGTCTGGAATTCCAAGACCGCATTTTTCATACCAGCCGCGTACCTGAAACATAGTGTCTTGACAGACCAGGCTATCTTCATCAATCCATACGGATTCTTCTGGAGAAGCCGATAGATTATGGTTTAAGTAGATAGCGGCATAATCTGCAGCAAGATTATCAAGTGTCTCTCTATCAATATACTTAGAGAATTCAGCTAAGGACTGCTGAAACAGAGCAATAGCCTCTGCACCAGCTCCAGAGTCAGGTAATATGGTGAGACAGAAGGGAAAATCAATTTTTTTAAGTTCATCGATTTGTGTCTGATCAGGCTCTTTATCATGCAAAGAAGCCATGATCTTAAGATCTTCTGCGACACGAGTTCGAAAGGTACTTAAAAAATCATCGATATCATAATTGGCTAATGATCCATAACTCATTTTAATTTTCCTTTACTATGGGCAACAAATCCTATTGACGGTTTGGTAAGTTCAATATTAGCCATGTTTTTCACCTGACGTGACACTTTATCTGACGCACCTAATGCGACAGTCTCTAAACTACTGTCCCATATTTTTTCAATAGGACCGATATCCAATACCCGCATCATACAAGCCATCACACAATAGGGCTTACGACCGGCGTCGATTTCATCGACACACATATTACATTTTTTAACAATATTCTCTGAGGGATCATATTGTGGTGCACCGTAAGGGCAGGCGGCTTCACAGCGACGACACCCTATACACAGGGTAGAGTCGATATCGACAATACCATCTTTTTTACGTTTAAAGATTGCGCCGGTAGGACAGGTTGGTAAACAGGCTGGTTCAGCACAGTGGTTACAGGACATATTGACCTTGTAAGCAAATACATCAGGATAGGTGCCGCCTTCAATATATTGAACTCTACGAAAACGTGGTCCCGGAGCCAGTCCGTTTTTATCCTTACAGGCAATTTCACAGGCTCGACAGCCGATACAGTCCACATTATGGTGCACAAAACCCAGCTGCATATCGGGTTGAACGGGAGTATACATTTCACGCTTATGGCGCTTAACCGCTTCCCGGATTTTCTTGACATCTTTCTTCGTTGACATGTTTTGTTCCTTCAAGTCTGATTAATAATCGCGGCGGAAAACGTGAGCGCGGGAGGTGGACAATTGATCCCATCCGGGACGATGAGCCAGTTTGCTTTTCTGTATATTACACAGCACGGTATTGTAGGCAAAACCGCCTGCAGGGCTGGGTTCATCCAGTGTCAAAAAGTCAGGGTTACCTGAACGATCCACACCATTTTCATCCAGATCCATCCATACACCTTCATGCAGTACTAATACACCCGGCATACAGCGTTCTGTGACATAGACAGGCACAACGACCTTGCCGCGATCATTCCATACTTCAACAGTATCACCATTTTTCAGCCCCAAACGTTTAGCATCTGAGGCGTTAACAGTAACTTCCTGTTCATAGGTTTCACGTAACCATGAACAATTATTAAAAATTGAATGTGTACGCCAGCGTGGGTGAGGCGAAATAAGGTGGAAAGGAAAATCTTTCGTTTTAGGCGAATTTAATGATTCCCACGGTTCAATCCATTTTGGAATGGAAGGAATATGATAACCATATTTGGTTTTTTTCCAGTCAGCAATATTCGCCAGTTCTGAACTGAGGATTTCAATTTTTCCGGAAGCGGTTTCAAAGGGTATGCCTTTTTCAATCTGAGCCCGGAAACCGACTAATGGTTTATCCAACTTTACTTTGTAAACACCATGCCGTTTAAACTCATTCCAGGTCATTTCAATATGCTGGTGAGCCATGACTTTGGTTTCCCACCATTCACGTAAATAAGCCTCATCAACCGCATTATTATTATTAAAATAATCACGGCTGGCCTTGGGGTTATAGGCTTTCCCGAAGAGGTCGCCGCCAATACGATAGGCCAGTTCAGTAAAGATCTGAATGTCAGTTTTAGATTCACCCATAGGTTCAATGACCTTGGGACGGTGAATATAGTAGTGTCCCTTATACCAGGGCAGAGCTGTATCATGACGCTCAAAATGGGTTGAAACCGGTAACAGCACATCAGCCCAGATTCCGGATGGTGTTATGGTTGAATCCATACAAACGACCAGTTCCAGCATTTTAATAGCGGCCAGATCTTTATTAATATTGGTTAATTGATTGAGCCAGTCAGAGCCTTGCCAGAAAATAGCCTTGATATTGGGTATCTCTCCATCGGTTGCATCCTGTCGGGGCCAGAGCCCCACTTCTTCGCGTTTGATATTGGGATAATTGAGTACACAATGTGCCCAGCGATCCGATTTGATTGCCTGGAACCAGATGTTTGCATATTGATCATAGGGGTAGGCCACTGCCTCAGCATGCCAGCCCTTCCCGACACCTTCTGCACAACCGCCAATAATACCAATATTACCTGTCATGGCCTGCAGTGCTGCTGCCATACGACTGTATTGTTCTCCGTAGGCGTTACGCCCGGGCCCCCATGATGCTTTAAGGGCTGCGGGCTTGGTGGTGGCATACATGTCTGCCAGTTTTATAATATCTTTAGCTGCAACACCACAGATTTTTGATGCCCATTCTGGTGTTTTAGGCTGACTATCATAGGTACCTAAAATATAATCTTTAAAGTTTTCTTGACCATTGGCTGAGTTTTTACCCCAGTCCGGCATTGTTCCGGCATCCATACCCTGTACAAATTTATCAATAAAGGCCTGATCCTGGAGATTATTAGAAAAGATATAATGCGCCATTCCCGCCATCATAGCGGCATCAGTATTGGGTTTGATGGGGATCCACCAGGCATCATAAACAGCCGCAGAATCAGTGTATTGAGGATCGATGAGAACAAACTTACAGCCGCGTTGTTTGGCCATACGCATATACATAACGGTGTTGCCGCCATGAAAGGTGTAAGCGGGATTCCAGCCCCACATGATCATTAACTTGGATTCAGCAAAGGTATCATCTTCGCTGCCGTCCTGAATGGTTCCATAGGTCCATTTTGAGCTGGCAGTGGTTGCCTCATAAGAGGGGACGGACCATGAATTAGTGCGACAGCCGAACATTCCAAGAAAACGTCCCAGCAAGCCTTCAATTTGATCAGACTTGTGTAATACTCCGTAGGATGCTCCGGCATAACTTTGATCCAGTATTGCTGTTGGTCCATAAGTGGATTTAATGTGGTTCATTTTTTTCACCACAAAATTTAATGCTTCATCCCAGGAAACGCGTTTAAATTTACCTTCACCACGTTCACCAACACGCAGCATAGGGTAGAGCAGGCGTTCAGCAGAATAGATACGTTGTCTATAGGAACGGCCACGTAAACAGGCGCGTAACTGAGGCTCTTCCATGGTATCTTTGCCGAAGTGACCATTCTTTTGATAGCTGCCGTCATCGGTAGATAATCTGACAATAACGTCTTTCCATTTATGGGCAACTAGCATATGGCGTGAGCCGCAGTTATGAGCACAACTAGTGACTACGGTGTCTAATTCATTATCTTTAGGATAAGGTTCATAGGCAAAGGCTTGTGCCTCTTTGCCGTACTTCATTTCAGCAAGTCCGCCTGCGGCAAGAGCTCCTGTTCCTGCTCCTTTTAGAAAGGAACGTCTGGTCAAATTTAAACGTTGTTGAAGTTTATTGAAGCTTTCATTACTGCTCATACTTTGTTCTCCTTTGGGCCAGAATAATTATTTATTGGCAGTTTTTTGATTAGTTATTCTGAATCTTGGGTTGGATTCCGTAGGGCGATCTTTAGCCCATTCAGGCACTTCTTTGGTAATTCCAGGCCATGAATGACGTGCATAGGGGTATGAGATTCGATACCATTGACGTCCGCCATGACAACCAAAGCAAACATCGGAATTTTCTTTACCAGCGGTTTCAATGGCTTCGGCGTTGAGATAATTGACCTGATGTCGATTAGTGCGAATAGCGGCATGGCATAATAAACAATTGTTCTGAAAAATAGCGCCTGAAGTATTCCAGTCAGAGGGTAATCCCATTACCTTATAATCTGGGAAATCACCATGACACATAAGACAGATTTCAGGATTGACTTGTTTGCGTAGGGTGTATTGTGTCTGTTCATGATTTGGAGGTATGACTGCTTCTTCTCGAGGATCGTTACCCTGATGACAGGTATTGCATTTCATGTTCATCAGTTTTTTTGCAAGCTTTTCAGTGAGGTGACGCTGATGGAATGTTTTTTGCGGGCCTTCATAAGTGGATAGCGTTTGATACCAGGCCAATGAATCATTAGCAAAAACACCTGCTGGTGTTTTTGCTAATACTTCGTGATTAAGAACTTCCTGATGACAGCTCAAACATTGTTCATTGGTTGCAGTTGAAATGGCTGGCTGAAAATGGAGTGGATCCCAACGTGCTTGATCGTAATTGATTTCACCTGATTGTTGAGCTGCCCAAAGACTCATAGCACTCATTGACAACAGGAGTAGTGTCAGGAATAGACAATATCTTTTCATTTTTTTTTGACCTCAGGCTTCTGTTTCATCATTAATAGTGAATAAGATGAATGATGACTTAATAATTAGGTAAAAAAATGGCGCATCCCTGCGCCATTGGAAGAGTTATTAATCCACCCATTTATTTAGTTCGCCTCCCTCCTATTTCTTGAAGGGAAGCTATAACTATGGGCAGAGTAATTAATTAAACTTCCTATTTCCAGGCAGACATACCGCTCATTCCAGACATACCGCCCATTCCAGACATACCGCTCATGCCGGTAGCAGGGTAGAAGAAGATTTGTCCTTGAGGAGTAATTCTGAAGTAGCCGTTCATGCCGGCCATACCGCTCATGCCGTTCATACCAGACATACCGCTCATGCCGTTCATACCA
>JAIVER010000054.1 GCA_023864145.1 Thiohalomonas sp.
AATTTTACCGAGCATTGGAAAATCCTTAGATTCTCGAATTAATGATAATTTCCAAGTCTTCGATCCTGCATTTTCAAGTTGATTGGGTATATAAATACAATACTTCATGTGGCAGTCGCTGTTATTGTTAAAGATAATAGAGTATTGCTCTCAAAAAGAGCAGAAAACCTTCATCAGGGTGGATTATGGGAATTTCCCGGGGGTAAAGTTGAGTCAGGTGAGACTATAGAGCAGGCACTTATCAGAGAGATCAGGGAAGAGCTGGGGATAGATGTAAAAAAAACACGTCCTTTAATCAAACTTATATATCATTATCCAGATAAAAGTGTGTTGTTAGAAACGCTGATTGTTTGTCAATTTTCAGGCAGACGATATCAAATCTATGACTGTTATGAAAAGCAGGAACAGCAGGGTTTAGAAGGTCAGACTGTTAAGTGGGTTAGATTAAACGATTTAGATAATTATTCGTTTCCGTTGGCCAATAAACCGATCATTAATGCCTTGCATTTACCCGATAGCTATTTAATCTCGCCAGATCGGTTTAGTGAAAAGCTTGATAGTCAGTATCAAACACAATTTTTAGATGAATTTTCAAACAATTGTGAGTATCATCAAGTGATTCAACTACGTATAAAATCACTTAAAAATACACAGCTTAATAAAATACTTAAACAGGCATGTGAAATTGCACAAAAAAAAAAGGTGCGCTTATTGCTTAACTCATCAATGTGTTTAGAGCATGATATTTTATACGCTTGTTCGGGTATACATCTAACCAATATTCACTTATATGATGATGATTTTATTGCTCACTATCGAACTCAATTTGCTCATAAAATGATAGTGGCTTCATGCCATTGTCAGCAGGATATTGAACGAGCCAATGAATTAGCATTAGATTTTATTGTCATTTCTCCGGTAAAACAGACGACATCGCACCCAAATCAGGCACCAATGGGGTGGCAGCAATTTAAAAAATTAACCGATAGTGCAAAAATCCCGGTATTTGCCTTAGGTGGGATGAAACCGAGTGATATTAAAGAAGCACAAAACTATGGTGCTCAGGGAATAGCCGCCATTAGCAGTTTGTGGAATCAGGACATAAAAACACAGGATACACTTTTGTAATGAGCTATAAAAAATACTTGAATAATAAGTATATTCGACTGCTTGCCATGAGTTTGATTATTATCCTTGCTTTGATCTTTGTGCAGGATTTTGCTGATTTTTTGGATGAAAATTCTGATAAGGTAGTCAAACTTGGAGTCAATCAACACTGTAATTCAGCCACGAGTGTTTGCAGTGCATCTATTATAAATGAAGGTGAATTTCAGCGAATTAGCTTTACGGTTAACGGTGCTGCTGCAAATTCTGAATTTCCCATAAAGCTGATAGCTACTGGTTTTGACTTTGAGGGGATCGATTCGGTATCGGTGTCATTTGAAATGCCGGGAGAGGATCTGGATGATACTCAGGTGTTGCTGTCGCCTGATAAGTCAACTCATCAGGTGGTTCCAGAAAACTGGCATGCTGTAGTAAAATTACCTCCTAATGTAGAAAATGCTCGAAGCGATTGGCTGGCAATTGTTTATTTGAAATCCAGTGCCAGAGAATACAGGGCTGAATTTCCTTGCTCTTTTTAGAGAAGATACACACTTAAAATATTAGCGTTCAGTACTAAGTGTTCAGAAAAGGCAAAAGAAAAAAACAACTGGAATACAGGCAAACTGCATTTTATTTACAGGCACTTTCTTTTGTCTTTTCTGAAACCTTAACGCTTATTAGCACTGAACGCTAAAGTGGATTATTGCAGTAATTGATCGTCAGGGCTTTTATCAGATGATGTATCGGATAAAGAAACTGACTCACCTTTAATCCGATGTTCTTCACTGGCCCAGGCCCCTAAATCAATCAATTGACAACGTTCAGAGCAAAAAGGACTCCAGGGTTTGGACTGGTAATAGTCATGTTTTTTGGTACAAGCAGGACATTTTATGATAAGTTGTTTCATACTTTCTTCAGATTAAATGCTTTATAATGCACATTTTATAACGCACAACAGGAAAGTTGAAATTCAATATCTGTAGAGCAGGGACTCGGACGCTCACTCTTCTCAGGCAACATGAAGCGGACACTAAAGCGATGTTTTCCGCCACTCATTTCAGCAAAGAAATTCACATCAGAGGGTAGTAAAACACGTATTAATTGAAATGGCACATTGGTATCGAGTGATTGTTGATAAAATCCTTGCTCAGCCAGAACGGGGGTACTAATGGCACTTTCGCGCAATAGTCCCAGAATGACATTAATGGAGAGGCGATAATTATCTAACAGACCTAACCATGATTCTAAAATCTCAATTCGTTGTTCCGGCTGTTGTTTAAGCCAAAAATGATAGACCGGAATATCAAAATCACAGCTTCCACCCGGGATTGAATCACGTTGACGTATGAGTTTCAGCAGCGCATTATTGCGCAGTTCATCACATGAATGGTTTGAAGTTGATTTTAGATTCTGTGTATAGCTTTCCAGCTTTTTTAATGTATCATCAAGGATAGAGGTATCAACAGCGGGGCGTGAGCTTATGGCGAGCAATGCTGATGTTTGACGTTCCAACTCCTTAACTAATTCAGATCGTAAATCGATACGACTCATAATATTTAATATATCAAGAATGTGACTGATGGTGCTGCGGCTATCCCAGAGAGAATATCCCCGCATAGAATACCTAGCCTGCTGAAATAAAAATTCAAGACGCAGTAGGGTTCGTATCCGTTCATTAAGGGGGAGTTCGTATATAGTGGAGTTTGTCACGTCAATAAATGCTTCATGTTAGTGTTTGCGCAGCAATAGAAATCCTGATTCAATATTGTCCGACATCTTGCTTGAGGTTGCAACAAACATTTATCAAATGGATGCAAATGACAGGACATAAATTAAATTTTGTGCACTAGAGAGCAGTAATGTTGAAAAAGAGCTGCAACTTTTGACTGGAGTTCTCTCAAAGTACCGGAGTTATCAATAATATCATCTGCGTGATTTAGACGTATTTGCCGATCGACCTGAGAATTAATGATTTTCTTAATCAAGCTTGAAGAACAATTATCTCTTTGGGTGCTGCGTGTTATTTGAAGTTCAACAGGCAGGTCAACCACCAGAATTCGATCAAACTTATACTCAGTTTTGCTTTCAAATAGCAAAGGGATGGCAATAATGACAATAGTATTTCTTGCTTGCTGCGCTAATACTTTGATTTTTGAATCAATTTCTTTATAAACCAGAGGATGTAACAGAGCTTCAAGTTGATGCTTCTTAGATTTTGATGAGAATATGAGTGAACGTAACTGAGCACGCTCTAATTGGGCGTCTAAATTAAAAAGCTCAGCCCCGAATAATCCATATACAGTCTCTAATGCATCAGATGCTGAATCTTTTAATGAGCCGGATAATAGTTCACGTGCGATCGTATCGGCATCGATAATTTTCAGGCATTCAGGCTCTTCAGATTGAGATGTAATTTTTTGAAAAAGATCGCTGACGGCTGTTTTACCACTGGCAATTCCCCCGGTCAGGGCAATTGTCAGCATCAAAGGCCCGCAATATTAAAATAAAATTGTTTGATGGGTTCACCCCAAAGCAGACTGATAAAACCTGCTGCAGCAAGGTAAGGCCCAAAGGGGATAGGAATGTTTTTATTACGGCCAAGAAAAAGAATAAGAGAAATACCAACTATTGCACCTAGCAATGCAGAAAGTAATAGAATCAATGGCAAAGCCTGCCAGCCTAACCAGGCACCTAAAACAGCCAATAATTTAAAATCACCATAGCCCATGCCTTCTTTGCCAGTAATTAACTTAAAAAACTGATAGAGCATCCATAGGACCATATAACCGACTATTGCACCAATGACGCTATTCTCTAAGGAAATATTGGATATCTGTAATAAGCTGATCAAAAGGCCCAGCCATAGTAAGGGCAGGGTTATACTATCAGGCAATAATTGTGTATCAAAATCAATCATCGTCAAGGCTATTAGCGCCCAGGTTAAAAATAGGGCGGCTAAGGTAAAGCATTGAACCCCAAAATAATAAGCGACCAGGACTGAAAGTAAGGCGCTTGTGAGTTCAATAATGGGGTAGCGAATGGAAATACCAGAAGCACATTCAGAGCACTTAGCCTTAAGAAATAACCAGGAAATAACCGGTATATTTTCTAAGGCTGTAATTTTATGATCGCAAGCAGGACAACGGGAACGGGGAATCGATAAATTGAATGTCTCAGTTTCATTGCTTAGTGTTTCAGGAAAGCTATAAGGAATTTTTTCAGACTTAAATTCATCAGATAAAAAGCCAACACAATCTGTTTTCCATTCTCGTTTCAGCATGATTGGCAGGCGGTAGATCACCACATTGAGAAAACTGCCAACCAATAGACTCAGTAAAAAAACGCATAAAAGAAAAAAATCAGGGTTTAAATTGAAATAATCAAAAATACTCATAAATGATTAGAGAACTTGCCCCATCTGGAAGATTGGCAGGTACATGGCGATAACAATAGCAGCAATGATGACACCTAAAACAGACATAATAATAGGTTCAAGCAAGCTGGTTAAACTATCAACCAGATTATCAACCTCAGCTTCATAGAAATCAGCGACTTTACCCAACATGGTATCAAGAGCACCTGACTCTTCACCAATGGCAGTCATTTGCAGCACCATGCTAGGAAATACCCCAGTATTGGTCATGGCTTTATTTAATTGTGTACCTGTTGAGACTTCCTGTTGAATTTGATTAACTGCATTACTAAAGACAATATTACCAACAGCACCTGAAACAGAACCAAGGGCTTCAACTAATGGTGTACCTGCAGCAAACATAGTTTGTAAGGTTCTGGCATAACGGGCAATAGCGGCTTTTTCCAAAATTGGGCCAATGATGGCAATTTTAAGCGATAGTCTATCTAAGAATTCACGCATTTTTCTGGAGCGTTTTTTGAAATAACCAAAGAAAAAGATAGCTAGGCCCAGAGACCCAAAAACGGCCCACCACCAGTCTTGTAAGAAACGAGACGTGTCAACAACAAATTGTGTCAGTGCGGGCAGATCAGCACTAAAATTTTGGAACATGCTTTCAAATTGTGGGATAACAAATAATAATAGAATGCTGACAACAACGACTGCAACGACCATAACAGCAATGGGATAAAACATGGCCTTCTTAATTTTAGCCTTAAGTGCTTCAGTTTTTTCTTTGTAGGTAGCAACCTTGTCTAAAATAGCGTCTAAAATACCCGCATGTTCACCTGCTTGAACCAGGCTGCAATATAAATCATCAAAGTGTAGAGGAAATTTTCTTAATGCCTCAGTAAGGGAGCTGCCACCTTCAACATCGGCTTTAATAGCTAAAATCAACTCTGACATATTGGCATTTTCATGGCCATTACCAACAATCTCAAAAGATTGTACCAGTGGCACCCCGGCTTTCATCATAGTAGCGAGTTGTCGAGAAAAAATGGCAATATCCATTGGGGTAATGCCTTTTTTCTTAGGCCCGCCTATGCCAAATAATGGTTTTGGCTTGGGCTTTATCTTAAGTACATTGAGCCCCTCTCGTCTAAGCTGTGCCTTTGCTAAAGCAGAGCTCTTGGCTTGAACCTCTCCTTTTTTACGGTTCCCGTTTCTATCAGCACCTTCCCAGACAAAAATTGGAATTGTTTTTTTTTTGGCAGCCATTGTTAATCCTTAGTTATAAAACTTTTTTAATGTTCAATTTATATTTTTATGCTTTATTTTTATAGTGTTCTAATCTTTAGTAACACGGTTTATTTCTTCAAGACTAGTAATACCATCCATTATTTTCTTAAGTCCAGACTTTCTTAAATCGGGGATACCTTCTTTTTTGGCCTGATCAGCCAAATCAATCGCATTACCACCTTCCATAATTATACGTCCCATAGCTTCTGAAATTTTCATGACCTGATAGATACCGATGCGACCTTTGTATCCCGCATTGCAACTGGAACAGCCAACAGGCTTATAGACTTTAAAAGCCGTGGCTATATTTTCTTCGGTAAACCCTTCTTCAAGCAACGCTTCCTTGGGAACATCAATAGGCTGTTTACAACTTTCACATAATCGGCGTGCTAAACGTTGTGCGATAATCAGACTGACTGCCGATGCGATATTATAGGGAGAAACTCCCATATCCATTAGGCGCCCCAGAGTTTGCGGTGCATCATTGGTGTGCAAAGTTGAAAGTACCATATGCCCGGTTTGTGCTGCCCTAATCGCAATTTCTGCAGTTTCTAAGTCACGTATTTCACCAACCATCACAATATCAGGATCCTGGCGTAAAAATGAACGCAATGCCGCAGCAAAAGTAAGTCCTGTTTTGGGATTTACATTAACCTGATTAAGCCCTGGTAAATTGATCTCTGCCGGATCTTCTGCTGTAGAGATGTTAACACCCTCGGTATTGAGAATATTTAAACCGGTATATAATGAAACGGTTTTGCCAGAGCCTGTAGGACCTGTGACAAGAATCATTCCCTGTGGTTTAGATAAGGCATCTAAATACAGTTCTTTTTGAAAACCCTCATAGCCCAGAGCATCAATCCCTAATTGTGCACTGCTGGGATCAAGAATACGTAGTACAGCTTTTTCACCAAATAGAGTTGGACAGGTGCTGACACGAAAATCTATGGCTCGATTTTTGGAAATCTTTAAGCGCATACGGCCATCTTGGGGAATACGACGTTCGGAAATATCAAGACGGGATAAGACCTTAATACGAGCCAGGATTCGAGGTGTTAAGTTAACAGGAGGTTTAGCAACTTCTTCCAGTAAGCCGTCAATTCTTAAGCGCACCCGAAAAAATTTATCATAGGGTTCAAAGTGGATATCAGAAGCTCCTTTATTTATGGCATCCAATAAAATTTTATTGACAAATTTTACAACAGGCGCATCATCAGCACTTTTGCCTGTAACATCTTCTTCCTTTTTTTCTGAATCTTCATAATCTAATCCTTCCAGGTCGTCGTCATTGAATTCATCCGTATTTAAAGAGGTATCGGCTTCAGATAATGCTTTTGCTATGGCGACTTCAAGTTTGTCGGCTTCGACTAAAATCGCTTCAGTGCTCAAGCCCGACTGGAATTTAATTTCATCAAGAGCGGAAATGTTAGTCGGATCAGCGACCGCAATGAAAAGTCGTGCACCTCTTCTGAATAAAGGGAGTGCATGGTGTTTGGTAATGAGGTTTTCTTTAATGACTCTGACTGTGTCTTTGTCTAGTTCAACCGTACTAATATCTAATAAAGGGGTACCAAATTCAGTAGAGGCAAGCGTTGCAATATCGAGTGATTTAACCAGATTTTTAGTGGTAACATATTGAACAAAAGGGAGTTTGTCTTTTTTTGCAGAAGCAATGGCATTAATCGCATCTTTTTCACTAAGGAGATTCTGCATAACAAGTTGTCTGGCTAGGCCGGTTAATTGAGATGATTGTTGAGCTAATACCATAATTTCTTTTTATCTCTATCTTTTTGTTGCTAAAAGATATTTAAATGGATTAAGGATTTATAAATTATTTTATTTACTAGAATAGAATATTCTATTATATTCTAGTACGAACTTTAATTTATAGCCAAAAAATTATTGTTTTTTCTCAAAAAAATCGTAAAAATGAGATATATTTCCATAAATTTGGAATTATTTAGCTATAATTTCAATATATACCCATACCTATGAAAATGCTTGATTTTCATAGAGAAGAAGATCAAAATTATCCAATGACGCAAATTACTCTCACAGCCCATGAAAAA
>JAIVER010000055.1 GCA_023864145.1 Thiohalomonas sp.
TACCGAGCATTGGAAAATCATTAGATTCTCGAATTAATGATAATTTCCAAGTGTTCGATCCTGCATTTTCAAGTTGATTGGGTATAGATGGTTAGGCGTTTTACGGCTTGGGTTGCTGAGTAGTTACAAATAATATTCATTATTGTTATTTAGTCTTTAAACTCTTTTTTAAGCTATTAAACCTTTCATTAGCGAGTTTTTTTTCATCTGAAGAAAGTTCATCCCCTAATTGCTTAACTGAGTCCGCCGCAGCAGGATAACCATTTTCAGCTGATATTTTTAACCAGGCATAGGCTTCAACTAAATCTGCAGGAGCACCCTGCCCGTTGGCAATCATAATCCCTAAATTATATTGAGCTTGATTATGGTTTTGAAGTGCAGCTTTACGCATCCATTTTTTTGACTCAGCTATATCGTCCATCATACCGCTGCCCTGATAATACATAACAGCTAATGAGAATTGTGCATTTTTATCCCCTTTATCTGCCATAGTACGACAGACCTCAGAAGCTTCATAAAAGTCTTCTTTCTGCATTAAATCTACGCATTTATTGGCTAAAGTAGTATGACTGAATAAAAGTAAAAATAATAATGTAAAATATTTCATGATAGTCCTATATTAAATTTTATTAATGGATTACAACGTGTGTAGATTAATTATCAACTAACTCACTGGGGCAATGCAGTACATCACGGCCTTTACGTTTAAAACCGCAAAGCCATCCCATTTGACAAAGAAAAAGAATAATAAATAATAACAAAAATAAGGCATGCACCCACCACATACCAATAATAGGCGAAATAACACCTTTACGAAGCCAGTTCATTGCCAGCACTAATAAGTTAGAGTATCCAATATACAATAGAATTCCTATCGCCATTTTCCCATAACGACCTTGTCTAGGCGCAGTTTTACTTAACGGTACAGCAATAATCGCCAGAATGATCATCATTAAGATTTGTGAAATACGCCATTGCAGCTCTGCTTTATAAGGCAAGCCATTTTTGTTCAGCAACTCTAAGGTCGACATTGCTTTACGCCCGGCAATGATTTTTTCAGGTTGTTTACCTTCCATTAACACGCTATAATCTTTAAATTTTATAAAACGATAATCTAAAGAACCAGCGCTGCCATCATAGCGATTGCCATCTTGAAAGACCAAATACCGGGCTCCTTGCTTCGAATCAGTTACTATCTTTGCATCATCTGATGCCATAACACTGCTGGAATCAGCATTTTCAACATGAAAAAATACATTCTTTAATTTTGTGGGTTCAGGCATTTCTTCGGTAAACAAAACACGCTGACCATTATCTGCAAGATTAAACTGTCCTGGCGTAATGAGTTCAAGAACGGCTTGAGACTTAAATGATTCCTCAGCATGCTGCATCTTGTTATTCGCCCAGGGAGCTAAAACCATTGACAGACCTACTTCAAGAAAAACAAAAGAAAAAATAACAATTAAAATACTTTTTAATAGCGAATTCGGCCCGATACCACAGGCAGACAAGGCAATCATTTCACTGTCTTTATAAAGCCTGCTCAGGGCAAGCAAAATTGCTAAAAACAGGGTTAAAGGAATAATAAGAGTCAAACTTTCAATATTTTTAAGAAATATAACTATAAAAAGGAAGTCTAAGGCGATTTTACCATCAGCCACTAACGACAAGGATCTTAAAAATTGAGTACTCAAAATAATAAGAAACAAGACGATAAAAACACCGCTGAAAGTTCTCAATACTTCTTTAATTATATAATCTCTAATAATCAAATGTATTGCCTTTTACAATTAGATAGAAACCATTTTAAGGTAATATTCTCTAAATTAAATGGTACCTTTTACTGGATTTGTTTATTATTTTAGCTAAACTACTTAATATAACAATATTATTAGAATAAACGAGACATTGTAAACTATTTCTATGTCATGAATTTAATTATATATTTTACGGTAAATTAGCTTAATGGACAATGAACCAGCAAGTTAAATTGAACATTATTAGTGTAACATTAATTATAGTTTCATCGTTATGGAGTCGATATGGAATTTAATGTAAAAAGCGGTAGTCCTGAGAAACAGAGAACAGCCTGTGTTGTTGTCGGAGTTTATGAGCCCAGACGATTAACCCCTTCAGCACAAAGACTTGATGACTTGACCGATGGTTATATATCCAGTCTTATCCGCCGTGGTGATTTAGAAGGCAAAGCAGGACAAACACTCTTATTACACAACATTAATAACACGCTTTGTGATCGAATATTACTCGTCGGCTGTGGTCGTGAACGTGATTTAAGTTTCACACAATATCGAAAAATCATTTCTCATGCGGTCAGCACATTAAATGATACCGGTTCAATGGAAGCTGTTTTTTACCTCACTGAATTACCGGTTAAAGGTTGTAACAGCTCACAACGAATTCGTCATGCTATCGAAGCGGCCCAAAACTCTCTTTATCGTTTTGACCAGTTAAAAAGTAAAAAAGATACTACTCGTCGTCCTTTGCGAAAGATTGTACTTACCGTTCCCAACAGGCGTGATCTAGCTGATGCTGAAGAAGCTGTACGTAAAGGAATGGCAATCTCTCAGGGTATAAAGGTAGCCAAAGATCTGGGAAATATGCCGGGTAATATTTGTACTCCAACCTACCTTGCTGATCGTGCTAAAACACTCACTAGAGTTTATTCTAATCTCAGCGTTGATATTCTTGATGAAGACCAGCTTGAAGAACTGGGTATGAATGCCTTTTTATCAGTTTCTAAAGGCAGTCGTCAACCGGCAAAAATGATTGTCATGAATTATCAAAATACTGCTCCATCAGCACCACCTATATGCCTGGTTGGAAAAGGAGTCACATTTGACTCTGGTGGCATTTCACTAAAACCCGGCTCCTCCATGGACGAAATGAAATATGATATGTGTGGTGCGGCTAGTGTTATAGGCGCTGTAAATGCTATTGCTGAACTACAACTTGAGATTAATGTAATAGCCGTGATACCGGCCACTGAAAATCTTCCTGATGGTCTTGCCACTAAACCGGGTGATATTGTTACCTGTTATTCTGGTACAACAATTGAGATATTAAACACAGATGCTGAAGGCCGGCTCATTTTATGTGATGCCTTAAGTTATTGTGAGCAATTTAATCCATCCGTTGTTATTGATGTTGCAACACTGACTGGTGCCTGTGTTGTTGCTTTAGGTCAGCATGCAGCAGGTCTATTCAGTAACCACAGCCCATTAGCACATGATCTGAATAATGCCGGTAAATCAACCGGTGATCGAGTTTGGGAAATGCCCTTATGGGAAGAATACCAGGAACAATTAAAAAGTAATTTTGCCGATCTTGCTAACATAGGCGGTAAAGAAGCAGGTTCTGTCACTGCTGCAACCTTTTTATCTGCTTTTTGCAAAAAGTACCATTGGGCACATCTTGATATCGCTGGAGTAGCCTGGGAATCAGGCAAACAAAAAGGCTCAACAGGCCGCCCGGTATCTTTATTAACTCAATATGTTATCGATCAAGTTGACAATTCTTAACCATTAGCCAATTCATACATGCAAATTGATTTTTATATTTTAGGCGATAATTCACATAGAGACATTAACCAAATGGTGTGTCAGCTGTGTGAAAAAGCGATTGCTCAAGACATGAATGTGTTGATTTACACAAAATCAATTGAACAGGCACATCAATTGGATGAGTTACTATGGACTTTCAAGGCTGGCAGTTTTTTTGCGCATAAAAATGAGCTCAATGAAATTAAACCTGACAGTACTGATAGTACCTTTCCCTATCCTATTATTATCAGTTCAGATATTAAAGATGAAACGATACCTGCAAGTCATCAATTTTTAGTTAACTTAAGCAATGAATCTCCTGCTTATTTTCAGCACTTCAAACGAATTGCGGAAATGGTTGGCAAAAATCCTGATAATAAAGAAGTTGCCCGAAAGCGCTATCGCTTATATCGTGATAAGGGTTATACTCTCAATAAATATGCTCTCTGAGTGCGGCATATGGGACAAATTTTCCCCGACACCTTTAATAAAAATTGGTATTAAGCGATAGTGAACAATAAAGATAATAAATTCAGCTTTGCAATGGGTGATCTTAAGGGCTTGTTGAATCCAGAAGGTATCAACTTAAATTCTGATATTGATTCCACTACTGTCTCTGATTTAGTGATAGATGATGACTCAACTTCTACATTTTTGCCTACTCTGGATGGCACTATTACTGTTGTTGATGAAAAAGATTTAAGTGCCATGGATATTGATGATGAGCAATTTGATCTTATGGATTTTACTGACTCTAAAAAAGGGCTTGAAGAACAAGCTGCTTCAATAACCAGAGAAGTTGACCATGCACAAATAGAAAAACTTAAAATTGATTTAAGCAACAGATTGACCATACAGATTGAAAAATCAGTGAGTGAATTAAAAATCAAGCTGCTGGAGTCAATGCAAAACGAAATTGATGCTTTTTTTAAAAAGTAACCCTTTAGGGTCGTGAAAATAAAAAAACAGGACAAACTGCTGCAGACTTATGCACAAAAGTATTACCTTTCCCCTACGATAAGTCTATAATATTAAGGCATATTTACCGTCATTTTTTCATCTTATACAACACAATCAGACTGAAAAACATTTATCGAACCACCAAATTTTTAAAAGAGTAATCCTCCACTATGGAAAAAACATACAATCCTCATGCAATTGAACAACGTTGGTATGAAGCCTGGGAAAGTAATGGATATTTCTCACCAAAGGCAGACAGCAGTGCCAAGGGTAAAGAGAGTTATTGCATCATGATTCCACCGCCCAATGTCACCGGTAGCCTTCACATGGGTCATGCGTTCCAGGATACTATAATGGATACTTTGACCCGATATCATCGTATGAAGGGCGACAAGACGCTTTGGCAGCCTGGTACCGATCATGCTGGCATCGCCACTCAGATGGTTGTTGAGCGCATTATCAATAGTGAAGGAAAAACTCGTCATGATGTTGGGCGTGACGCTTTTATTGAAAAAATATGGGATTGGAAAGAACATTCCGGCAACACTATTACCAAACAACTTCGACGCATGGGTGCCTCTCTTGATTGGCAGCGTGAACGCTTTACTATGGATGACGGTCTGTCTGATGCCGTTAAAGAAGTCTTTCTTAAGCTCCACAAAGAAGATCTTATTTACCGCGGCAAACGTCTGGTCAACTGGGACCCGGTATTACACACTGCAGTATCTGATTTAGAAGTACTCTCCGAAGAAGAAAACGGTCACTTCTGGTACATGCATTATCCATTAAGTGACGGCAGTGGTGAGCTTATTGTTGCCACCACACGTCCGGAAACCATGTTGGGTGATAGTGCTGTTGCCGTACACCCTGATGATGAACGCTTTAAGTCAATGATTGGTAAAACCATTAAACTACCGCTTACGAATCGTGAAATTCCTATTATTGCCGATGATTATGTTGATCCTGAATTTGGAACCGGCTGTGTCAAAATAACTCCCGCTCATGATTTTAATGACTATGAAATGGGTAAGCGCCATGATTTACCTATAATCAATATTTTTACCGTTGATGCCGCTATCAATAACGACGCCCCTGAGAAATATCGAGGCATGGATCGTTATGTTGCCCGAAAAGAAATCATTAAAGATTTAGAATCAGCCGGCCTGCTTGATAAAATTGAAGACCACCGCTTAATGGTACCACGTGCTGATCGTTCAGGTGCTGTCATTGAACCTTATTTAACCGATCAATGGTACGTAAAGATTGCACCATTAGCAGAGCCCGCCATCAAGGCCGTTGAGGATGGTGATATTCGTTTTGTACCTGATAACTGGAAAAATACCTATTATGAATGGATGAATAATATTGAAGACTGGTGTATATCCCGTCAAATCTGGTGGGGGCATCGTATTCCAGCCTGGTATGATGAAGATGGCAAAGTCTATGTTGCATGGGACGAACAAGAAGTTAGAAAAAAATATCAATTAGATGACAGCATTAAACTCAAACAAGACGAAGATGTACTGGATACCTGGTTCTCATCAGCACTTTGGCCCTTCTCAACATTGGGCTGGCCAGAAAAGACACCTGAACTAGACACTTTTTATCCTACTACTGTGTTAGTTACAGGATTTGATATTATCTTCTTCTGGGTTGCCAGAATGATCATGATGGGGCTCAAATTCACAGGCCAGGTTCCTTTTAAAGAAGTCTATATTCATGGCTTAGTCAGAGATTCACATGGCCACAAAATGTCTAAATCCAAAGGCAATGTACTTGACCCGATAGACTTAATTGACGGCATCGATCTTGAAACCTTAGTTGAAAAACGCACTAAGGGTATGATGCAGCCGCAAATGGCTAAAAAAATTGAGAAGTCAACACGCAAAGAATTCAAAGACGGCATTCCCTCTTTTGGTACTGATGCTTTACGTTTTACCTTTGCAATTCAAGCTACTACAGGGCGTGATATTAAGTTCGATATGGGACGTATTGAGGGTTATCGTAATTTCTGTAATAAGCTATGGAATGCCTCACGTTATGTATTAATGAACACTGAGGGGCATGACTGCGGTATCGAAAAAAATAGTAAAATGAGCTTTAGTTTAGCTGATAAATGGATTATTTCCCGCCTGCAGGAAACTGAAAAACAAGTTATTGCATCACTAAATACCTATCGACTTGATCTGGCCGCTCAGGCAATTTATGAATTTACCTGGAATGAATACTGTGACTGGTATTTAGAATTATCAAAATCAGTATTGGCTTCTAAAGAAAATGACAATACTGATACTCTACAAAAAGAAGCACTGCAGCGCGGTACTCGCCATACCCTCATCAATGTATTAGAAACATTATTACGCATGACTCATCCTATCATGCCCTATATTACAGAAGAAATCTGGCAACGAGTTGCACCATTGGCTGGTATCTCACAAGATACGATTATGCTGCAAGCTTACCCTGAGTCTGATACTGATAAGATTGATCAATCAGCACTCGATGAAATGAGCTGGTTACAGCAGTTTGTTCTGGGTATACGTCAAATCCGTAGTGGCTATGACATAAAGCCCGGAAAACCATTAACGGTATTGTTACAAAATGGCGCTTCTTTAGATAAAGACAGACTATCCAGAAATGAATTGATGCTAAAAAATCTTGCCCGTTTAAAAGCAATTCAATGGCTTGAAAAAAATGATAATGTTCCTGAGTCTGCAACGGCATTAGTGGGTGAAATGCAACTACTGATCCCTATGGCAGGACTGATTAATATTGAGGAAGAACGCGCAAGACTCAACAAAGAAATAGATTCTAATCAGGCTTTCATTGTCAAACTTGAGAATAAACTAGCCAATGAAAACTTTACTAGCCGTGCTCCTGAAAACGTCGTTGCTTTAGAACGGAAAAAACTTTCGGATACTCAATCTATATTAAATAGTCTAACCGAACAGTTAGAAAAATTAACAACACTATACCCATGACCTATGAAAATGCTTGATTTTCATAGAGAAGAAGATCAAAATTATCCAATGACGCAAATTACTCTCACAGCCCAT
>JAIVER010000056.1 GCA_023864145.1 Thiohalomonas sp.
AATGGCTAATCGAACAAATAAATTCCACCAGTTACATATCAATGCAATCATTCGAGCCATGAATTGACAGCTCTTTATTTTATGGGTATATTTGATCTGTCCCGGGCAGTTTAATATGCTCTAATACCGGAAAATTTTTGCGTGTTTGCTGCAAAGTCTTAGTGTCAATATCAGCAATAGCAAAGCCGGAACCATGAGGTAAACGATCAATGACACCACCCCAGGGATCAATAATCATACTATCACCATGTGTTTCACGTCCATTAACATGGTAGCCACCCTGTGCTGCTGAGACCACAAAGCACAGGTTTTCAATTGCTCTGGCACGATTAAGTACTTCCCAATGTGCCTTACCTGTGGTTGCCGTAAATGAAGAGACTAAGGCTAATACTTCCATTCCCTGGCTGACCATATCACGAAATAATTCTGGAAAACGCAGATCATAACAAATAGCAATCCCTAATTTAGCAAAGGGTGTCTCAACGATGACAACCTTATCCCCTGCTTCAGTAAAAGCGGATTCGTTATAAGTGCCACCCTGATCGCCCAGATCAACATCAAAAAGATGAATTTTGTCATAGCGTGCTACCACTTTGCCTTCATCATTAAACAGAATACAGGCAGAGCAGATCTTTTCACGATTTTCAGCCGAGTGTTCAACATCGGCAGCATGATTCACTTTTAGAGGTATTGTCCCCCCTAAGATCCAGACCTTTTCTTCTTTAGCCACTGATGATAAAAAATTCTGTATTGGAGCCTTTGGTTGTTCTCCTGACACATTTTCAGAAATATAATCTTCTGAAACATCTAAAATATCTAGCTCAGACATACCCATATGAGCAAAATTTTCTGGTAATACAAGCAGTTCCGCACCTTGGTTAACTGCATCTGCAATTAACCGTTTTGCTTCACTTAGGTTGGCACTGACATTGGGCCCGGAAGCCATTTGAATCGCTGCTACTTTTGCCATCTTCTCTCTAACACTTTATATTCACATAAAGCCTCACAGTTTCAACGATTAACAGCCAAATTTCAAGTTAAATAGTTCTATTTTTTAGGACTTATCATTAATTTATGGGTATTCTGAATTATTTATATCAAATAATGGATTATGGTTTAGTTGTTCAGATTTTTCCTCAGCCAAACCAAATGCTTTTTGAATTTTTTTAAGGGTATTTTTATCGGTTTTGTCTTTCTTGATAACAGGTTCATACCAATTGCCCTTAATCGTATAATCATAAGCCGTCACCCGATTTAATTGATCACCCAGAAGTTTTTGTCCTACCCAAACCAGGACCGCACCTGCTGGTCCGGCGACAGCTGCACCAGCCAAAGGCAGCGTAGCTGAGATTTCTGGAATAACAGTCACACGCTGATCAAAACGTTCTGTTACCAGGCTGGTACTGCCGGTAACTAAAATTTTAGCACTGGGTGAAGAAATTCGAAAGTTATCAGTATAAAGCACGCCATTATTGAAACGAAAATCGCCTTCTATTTTTTCAAACTCAAAGCCTTCTTTAGAAACATCAGAAAAATCCAATGATAAACGACGCATTAGAACATTCATATTGAGCAAGCCCAATAAGCGTCCAGTAGCCCCGGGCTCTCCTTCAACCCATGCACCTTTTTCAGAAATTATATTAATATTACCTTCTATATTTTCCTTGCTAAAATCAGTTAATCCTCCAATCCAGCTCATATAGGCTGTCACGTGCAGCTTTCCATCACGGATTAATTGCTCATTGCCTAAAGCCATTAGTAATTTTTCTGATGATGGAATTTTAGAAACCCCTTCAAGGTCTACTTCAGGATATTCATTCCAATAATGCCATTTCCCTTTGCCTTTAAATGAAAGTAATTGACCATTTAAATCAAGCGTATCAAACACAATACTGCTATCCAGTCGACTCGTTTTTATAGTAAATTTTCCAAGATCAGCATCACCCATTTTTATAGTACCAATAGTGCCGTTGATTAATGGAAAATAGTCAGGATCATTATTGTCTCGGGATTTTTCTTGAACTTTTTTATTTTCAGGAACATTAGTGACTTCTGACACTTTAGACGCTAACTTTAATTCCGGTAAAACCACTTGTTTCAGAGCTAACTCAACAGGTAGAGTAAAATGCTTTTCAGAAGATTTATGAGTCACTTTTTTCTTAGTTTTACTCTGAGAAGCAAAAACTGACTGCCATTGTTGTAAAGGCAGTTCATTTAAACTCCCCGTTATGCGTAATAAATTTTCTTTTGGTAATTTAGCCTGAGCACCTTTAAACGCAATATTTCCCTTAAGCAGTTTAAAGGTGTCGCTTGATGTATCAACAAATAAAGCCAGAGATAATTCATTGGAAATTTTTATAGAAAATTGAGCATGCTTATAATCTTTTTTACTTTTTGCTGCTTTTATTTCAGAAAAAGAAAGATTAAAAGATGACACCTTACTTGCCTGTTTTTTAAAAGGCACAGGTAAGTCAGATTTTAAGTTTTTTAAGTCTGAATAAATATTAAATGACAGTCCACGTTGTTTATTAGGTAAATCAAGTGCTAATTTAATTCCCGGTGAGCCTGAGAGTTGATTGCTTAAGGGGGTTAATTCTTCAGGTATCAAATTGAATTTTTTTAATTGTTTAATAGACAACTTAGTATTAATATTAATACTGACATTAGGATCTTTTTTAGATTTTGAGGCTTGCTTATCTGTCTTTATTGATATTTCAGCCGCTTGCCCCATAATGTTGGCGGTTAATTTTTTTGCAGTGATAGACTCATTATGAACAAGAATATCTCCTTTAATATGATTAACCAGACCTTCTTTACGCTCAAATCCGGGAGGATAATAGTTATTATCGATAAGCTTCACTATGACCTTACTATCCGGTTTACCTTTTTTAAGGGAGAGTGTCACATCCAGATTTAGCCCTATATCACCTGTGGCATCCAATATCTCTAAAACATCATCGGAAACTACTTTGCTCTGTTTTAAAAATTGTTTGGCATCATCTACATTACTATTAATATCACCGGTTAATTTTAATTCTGACTTTAAATAACTTTCTATATCCGCTTGAATATTATTCGATTCTGATGAAAAAAGTTTGCTGTGCGTTGACTTTACTCCCATGCCCCTCTGTGTAAATTGTACCTGGGCATTAATATCTGTTAATAGTGGCCAGCCTCTATTATAATTAAGTTCAACATCTTTAGTATTAAAGACAATATCCATAACACCACTATGATCCTCATAGGGAAATTGTGCTAACTCACCTCTAAAAACAACACCGCCATTTGTTCCCCATCCTGAAAGGAAAGCATTATCAAGCCAGTTGACCAAAGCATCACTCATTACTTTTGCCGGCAAATAATAGGGTAGATATTTAACATTGGCATCATGATAAAACCCGGTTAAATCCATATAGGTCTGAGCATTTTTTGCCAGCCAGAGATTAATATCAGCACTGGCATTTAAATGTGGATTTTTAAGTTTGAGTTGTTCTGCACCAAAGAAGCATTCGTCTTCTTCCTGCTGCCAGAAAAATTCACCTGATAATTGTGTAATGGGCCATGAATCGCGAAATAAAGATTTAAGGTGCAGCTTCATATCAGCACTATTAATATAAGCACGGCCCATGGTTTCATCAAAGATGACTCGTGATGAGAAGTTTCGGACTTTGGGTAGTGAGTATAATGCATTCATCCCGAAATGATTGATATCTGCCTGAACTTGATAGCGGGTGATATCAATAGGCATTTTTAATGTATTTAAATGTACTGTAGAAATAATATTTTTAATCTGGCCCCTGGGTTTTAATACTTTGTATATTTTTTTATTAAACTCTTTGGGTGAAAAAAAAGAGAACACTTGTGAAAATTCTTTCAAATCAAAATTATTCAAAAAGAGCTGAAGCTGAGATACTGCTTGTTTTTCAATATTAATCAGTTTTAAGTTGATATACTTTTCAGTGATCTGTTGATAATTGATATCGATATTAAAATCAAACAAATCCAATGTCCATGAAGTTTCTCTTAATCCTGACTCAGTCAGAGCATCATGTCCTCGTTCAAGTTTGAAATTAGTAAATATTCTATCAAAGTTAATTTTTCGTTCGCTGTCTACTCGTGATAAATCAGCATCAACAATATCAAGCTCACCATAAATTGACTGTAAATTTCCTTTTTCGATATTCGACCAGAATTTTGTATGTACTTCAATATTATTTATTTTGAATTGTTCAATTTGAAGAATCTCTCGTTTTAAAAAGTGCAGCAGTGTCTGCTGGTTCATATTATCAACTGAACCATAAATCTTACCATCCCAGTTTTTTAAGTCATTAATCTGACCACTAAAATCAAGACGAAGTTCTAGTTGAGTATCTGAATCATTTAATTTAGCCAGCAGCGCTATTTGATGCATTGACTGTTTATTCTTCATTTTAAAATTGATATTAGAAATAAAGACTGACGGCAGCTCCTCCATTTTATCAACAAAATAAATTTCACTATCTGTCATTATAAAATTTATCTGATTAAATAATTCAAGGTAAGCTTGTAAATTTTCACCCTTTCTTTGAGTGTTTTGTTGTGTCTTATCCAGATGAAAATCTGCAATAGAGAATGTATTATTCTTATTACGGCGAAGAATAACTCTCACCCCTTGAACACTAATAGTGTCTATCTTTGCTTGTCCATAAAAAATTGAAAGCAGGGTATTTAAACGAATACTGGCAGATTTAAATTGTAATTGTTTTTCTTCTTTTAATTTATTTTTAAAAGTAAAATTGTACATTGCGACAGATGGAAAAAAAAGATTAATATCCACTTTGATTTTATCAAATGTCACATGACCCTGAAGTTGGGATTCAACCAGATTTTGCACAATTTCCGGGTTCTCTTCAAGATAAAGAGCAATGGCACGAAATGAAAGTAAAATAATTGCAAAAGAAACAATCAGGCTTATAACTAGCTTTCGATGAAAATGCCAAATAAATAAGCTTGTTTTTTTTAACAAATTAAAGAATGAAAAGCGACCCTCATCAGTTTCAGATGGAATAGCAGATTGCGGTTTTGCTGAAACATCCTTAGCTTGTATTGGGTGATCAGACACAGCTTATTTTATTGTCTTATATAAATAGAACGTTATTATTTTTCTGCTCTGCTTACATAAGAACTTACATTGGAACAACATCATACTGTTCCTGATTATATTCGTTATCAATTTTTAACTGAATCGAACGTTGCATAAATTCTTCTAATTCAGCAATCGAGGAAGATTCTTCATCCATTAAATACTCGCCCACTTTTTGAGAGGTTAATACTAATAATTTTTCAGTATCAAATTGTCGTGCTTCACGTATAATTTCACGAAAGATTTCAAAGGCAACTGTTTCTACGGTTTTAACCGTACCTTTGCCATTACACACAGGACAAGCTTCGCATAAAATATGTTCTAAACTCTCACGCGTTCGTTTACGTGTCATTTCAATTAAACCTAAATTAGACACTTCGGTAATGCATGTTTTTGCATGATCACGTTCTAAGGCTTTTTCAAAGGCTCGCAATACTTGCCGGCGATGTTCCGGATCAGTCATATCGATAAAATCGATAATAATGATGCCGCCAAGATTTCTTAAACGTAATTGTCGAACAATTGACTGCGTGGCTTCCAGATTGGTTTTAAAAATTGTTTCTTCCAGATTGCGGTTACCAACATAACCTCCTGTATTAATATCCACAGTCGTCATGGCTTCGGTCTGGTCGATGATCAAATAACCACCCGACTTCAGTTTAATCTTGGATTGTAATGCCCGCTGAATTTCATCTTCAACACCATAAAGGTCAAAGATAGGACGTTCACCGGGATAGTATTCTATACGCGGTGCCAGTTCTGGAATAAATTTATTAGCAAACTTAATCACTTTATTAAATGTTTCACGAGAATCAATTCGAATAGCATCAATATCTGTATCAGCGATATCACGCATGACTTTCATTGCCAATGGCAGATCTTCATAAACCATTTTTTTCGAATTGATAGCCTTATTATTTTCTTGAACAGACTGCCAGAGTTTCTCTAAAAAGATCATATCTGCATGTACGGCTTGTTCTGAAATGCCCTCTGCTACTGTTCTCACAATATAACCGCCACCATTAAATTCCGGCAGGCGTTTTTTTAT
The DNA here is from genome assembly GCA_023864145.1 of Thiohalomonas sp. GTDB lineage: Bacteria > Pseudomonadota > Gammaproteobacteria > GRL18 > GRL18 > GRL18. The sequence goes on from JAIVER010000056.1 coordinate 6,171, forward strand.
AAGATCTTTTAAACGTTCCCTTTCTTCTTCATCTTCAAGCTTTTGTGAGACACCGATATGGCTGGAATTCGGCATATAAACAAGATAACGGGCAGGGATAGTAATATGTGTCGTTAATCGAGCACCTTTGCTACCCATTGGATCTTTAACCACCTGCACCAGAATTTCCTGACCATCTCTTAATACATTACCTATGGTCAACTCCTGAGGCGGATTTTTCTTTTCCTCTGAAACTACAATATCTGAAAGATGTAAAAAAGCAGTGCGCTGTAAACCAATCTCAAGAAAAGCAGCCTGCATCCCGGGTAACACCCGACAGACTTTACCCCTATAGATATTACCAACCAGACCTCGTTTACTGGCCCGCTCAATAACAACTTCTTGTAACATACCATTTTCAACGGTAGCAACTCGTGTTTCTTGTGGTGTTACATTGATCAGCAGCTCATCACTCATATTATTTATTCTTTTAATTTTTTCGTTATAAGTAAGTTCAATGGGTTCATATTCAGCCATTATATAATTAAAGCTTTAAGCATATGAATATCAAACTTCTGTAATAAAATTCTTGTTTCATAGATTGGCAGTCCCATCACACCAGAATAACTACCATTGATATTGCTGATAAACAAAGCCCCTTGACCTTGAATACCATAACTGCCGGCTTTATCAACTGGTTCGCCGCTTTTCCAGTAATTTTCGCACATTGAACGGCTTAGTTTTGCAAATGATACCTCAGTCTTAGAAACTATCTGCTCAGTTTTTTGAGCATTGATAAGAGCCACAGCCGTGATAACCTGATGAGTCTGCTCTGACAGACTTAACAACATATCGATCGCCAGCTCTTTATCTTTAGGTTTACCTAAAATATTATCATTGAGTACAACAGCAGTATCTGAACCCAGAACCGGAATTTTCTGATTAGCCTGTCTTGATAAGCCATCAATTGCCTTATCATGAGCAAGTCGAGAAACATAGGCTTCAGGTGACTGATTTAATTGATGAACTTCCTCAGAAAATTGAGGAATAACTTCAAATGAGACTCCCATTTGATGCAGAAGTTCCTTGCGGCGTGCTGAGTTGGATGCAAGGTGTATCATCAGCGATGATATGGATGGTTTTTGAGAATACTATAGGGAGTTGTTCACTCAATAAAACTCTCACTAATGGATGTGGTAAGCTTAATGATGATAACGAGCATTTATACCCATGACCTATGAAAATGCTTGATTTTCATAGAGAAGAAGATCAAAATTATCCAATGACGCAAATTACTCTCACAGCCCATGAAAAATCAGCTCTAGAAATGCAAGATAAGCATTCTAGAAATGGAAAAGAACGAGATAGAATCAAAGGCATCCTACTTTGCTCTGAAGGCTGGAAGGTTCCCATGATCGCTCAGGC
>JAIVER010000057.1 GCA_023864145.1 Thiohalomonas sp.
ATTTTACCGAGCATTGGAGAATCATTAGATTCTCGAATTAATGACAATTTCCAAGTGTTCGATCCTGCATTTTCAAGTTGATTGGGTATATTTCTTAATGGCCACTGTTAAGTTAAAATCCCGAGCGAGAACAATTAATTAAATCAAAACATATAAAACAGCTTTTAGGGCGCTCAATGCAAGTTCATTTTATTGATACCAACGAAAAACTGATAGCTATATGCCAACACTTTGCTCAAAGTGACTTTTTGGCATTAGATACAGAATTTGTCAGACAAACCACTTATTATCCGATATTGGCTTTATTACAAATATGTGATGCTCAGCAAATTGCCATTATTGATCCATTAGCTATTAAGGATTTAAGCCCTTTAATGACTGTTTTATATAATAAAGATATCACCAAAGTCCTGCATTCAGCACGCCAGGATATGGAAATTTTTTATTATTTAAACCAGTCTGTTCCTGAGTCACTTTTTGATACTCAGGTATGTGCAGCATTATTAGGATTTGCTGAACAGATTGGCTATGCCCCCCTGGTCAAGCAACTATTAAATGTTAATTTAGACAAGTCTCAAACACGCACCGACTGGCTCAAACGACCGCTAAGCCAGAGACAAATTGATTATGCCGCAGATGATGTTTGTTATCTGGCAAAAATTTATCCATTACAACAGAAAAAGTTGCAGGATTTAGGGCGTTCTAACTGGCTGGAAAAAGATTTTCAATTTTTATCGGACACAACAACATACACACCCTCACCAGATACAATCTGGCGTAAGGTAAAGGGTGTGAATAAACTGAAAAAGCAAAAGTTAGCTATTTTGAAGAAGTTAGCCGCTTTTCGTGAACAGCTTGCTCTTCAGCAAAACCGCCCAAGACGTAGGCTAATTGCTGATGACGTACTAATAGATTTATCAATTAACCCGGCTGCTAAGCTCAGTGAGCTGCAGGAACATCAGGGACTAAGCTACAAATTTCTTGAAAAGAATGGTGCCGCAATACTGTCTCTTATTCAACAGGGTCTTGATACAGCAGATAAAAACTGTCCAACACTACCTGTTTATAAAAAATTATCACAAAATGAACAGGCTCTGGCTGATTGCATGATGGCTATTGTGCATCTTTCTGCCAATAACAATCACATCAGCCCCCAGTGCTTATGCTCTCGCAAAGAACTCGATGCACTGATCAAGGGACAACGGGAACTCAGCGTATTATCCGGCTGGAGAAATGAGTTAATCGGCAAACATCTACTCAAATTTCTCACTGAAGAGGCGCAACTCAGTTATACTTCAGGACAACTGGTCTTTAAAGAATAATAGTACCCTGTTTAGTCCCGGAATATATCCAACTATACCGACAAGTGAAAGTAGTTATGAGAAGCATTTATGACAACAATGAGTAGTATCCATCAATTTTTTTCTGACATTGGCTGTCATTTTCAATGCTATAATACCGCCCGCCTCATTCATGCTGTCGATATGCAGACATTTATTGACTTTGAAGAAAATAATATCGCATGGCAATCACCTTTTCTGCAGCAAGCCTGGTTAGCCATTGTTTTTTGGCAAAAGAAGCCTCAGACTGCACAAACTCAGATAGAGTCATCAACTAGTCAAACAAAGTCACCCTCAAATAATCATTATGTCTGGTTCCTGAAACTTCCCCTGGACGAACAGGCTAAATTAAATCTGGCCGCCAGAGATGACTTTTTACGCCGTTTATTTGAGGCATTAGGAAGCTATCTGGATAGTATTCAACGAAATAAATATCAAACCACAGCAGCTAAACTCAATTCTCTGGAAACTGCCATGAAGGATAATCCTTATGGATTTCAACCCAAAGAAGAACAAATGGCAAACTTTCATGCTATTGTCCACAAACAGTTTTCTTTACCTGCATCGGCTTATTATCACAGAACTCAACATTATCTGTCCGACAAAAATAACTTTGCACAATGGAGTCAGCTTGGCCTTCAGGGAATTGCTGATTTTGCCGCACGTCTTGATGAAAGCTATAAAGATGAAAGCAATGAACAACTCATTACTGACAGCATCACTCAGCTGCCTTTTTCACCCTTTCAGGCATTCGCAATGTGTCTTGAAAATCAGCTAATATCATCACAGCTCACTCAAGCAATTTACCATAAGCTCCAACAGGCGCTTGAACACTCTCTTAAAAACGCTCTTAAAAAAGAGAACAGCACAACGAATGAACACCTGGAACTCATTGCCTTATGTGTTGCATCCATCAAAGCAAGCGCACAATCAGCCGATCAAGCCTTGCAAATTCAACTATTAAGCAGCATCTTAAATTCAAGTAGCGGCACAGGCATAGAAGTATTAGCCACCATTGCAGGCCGATGCTGGCCACTAATAGCGCATAATGAGATCCTGTCACCTTTTTTAGAAGCACTGGCCAATAGCAATGTCATCAATCAGGAGACGCATTACACTCCAGAGCAAGAAACAATTCAGCGACAGGCTGCATTTAATACGACATTATCCGATCTGATGTTTATACCCGGCATACGCAGGCACATTTTAGAAAAATTTCGTTCACCAGAGCGTTCCGAGCAGCTAACACAGGCATTTGGTGCTTTTTTTAGGCAGAGCTTTAGTGCTTAAAAGCAGGCACCAATAAAGCATATTCGCCAACAAAAAACTGCTTTTATAAAGAGTACAACTTATTACTATGACAAATGTTATTGAAACAATCGAAGATTACTCCAGACTGGATCCCGATACGGTCATTAATTCAGTGGAAAGCAAAGGCTATTTATCAGATGCACGAATACTGGCTTTGAATAGTTATGAAAATCGAGTTTATCAGGTAGGTATTGAAGATGAACAGCCAATTATTGCCAAGTTTTACCGGCCTGGACGCTGGACTGATGAACAAATTTTAGAAGAACATCACTTTTCCAGAGATTTGCATGAACTGGACATCCCTGCAATCCCGCCCATTTATCTGCCAGCCACACCCGAAGAAACTTCTGCTGCCGCAAAAGAAAGTTTATTTACTTATAAAGGCTATCGCTTTGCCCTTTATAAACGCCGCGGCGGGCGTGCACCTGAATTAAGCAATATGGATCATTTATATTGGCTGGGTAAACTGATGGCCCGGATTCATGCCATTGGCAAAGCAAGACAGTTTCAACATCGCCCAACACTGTCAATTGAATCCTTTATCAGCAAACCCTTTGCCTATATTTTAGAACATGATTTCATGCCTTCTCTTTTTAGAGAATCATATGAAGCTATTGTCGGTGATATTTTGCAACATGTTAAAAGTAATTATCAGCAATTCCCTCCCGAATTAATTCGTCTGCACGGAGATTCTCACCCGGGTAATATTCTATGGACAGATAATGGCCCTCATTTTGTTGATTTTGATGACAGCCGAAACGGCCCTGCCATTCAGGATCTCTGGATGCTGCTTTCGGGTGAACGTCACGAACAGGAAATGCAATTACGGAAAATATTAGAAGGCTATCAGGAATTTTGTGATTTTAATCTCACAGAGCTGAATTTAATTGAATCACTAAGAAGCATGAGGATCATACATTATGCGGGCTGGCTGGCAAAACGCTGGGATGACCCCGCCTTTCCAAGAGCTTTTCCCTGCTTCAATACTGAACAATTCTGGGGTGAACATATCTTACAATTAAAGGAGCAGCTTTCAATACTGCAAGAAACACCTCTGCAATTGTATCCATAAACGATAAGGCTTACTCTGTCTCTATTTTATAGGCATCCATATCAATAGTTTCATATTTTAAGCCGCTTAGTTTTATGTAGCCTTTATAGCGACTATTACCATCACTACTGAATTCAAACTCATAAATACGACAGATTTGCATATGCCCTCTGCTATGTCGGCACAAACGAAACTTAATCACATCCAGAGTATCATCTAAAAATTGTAATTCAAGGCGCCGACAAGCCGCCTTCGCTTCTTTGTAAGCAACCTCATAAGCGCTAATGGAATTCCACCAGTACCAGATCAGCCCGACAATAATAAAAAAAACAATATAATTAACCATAAAACCCTATTATATAAGAAATAATTTAACATTTACTTGAAATATACAATTGTGCAAGCTATTCTACAGGATGATAATACATAAAAAAAAATCTTTTACAAAAATTTTTTCAAAAACAAAGGGAATCGTAATGACGATGAATAAACTATTAACTATGTCTGCTATTGGTTTAGCTATGGGTATCATATCACCTTCAGCCACGGCTGAAGGTGATGGTTTCGTTGAAGACTATGTCACTAATCCTTATGGTGAAGTATGGAAAAACAGTTATGGTGAATGCTGGCGTGACCGTTTTACTACAACTGATAAAAGACTTGAAGAATGTGGTTATGAAAAGGCAATGGAGATTTCTGAAATCATCGTTACTGATGATGTAAAAGAAGTGGTTGTTACTGACACTCCTCCTGCATGTCCTGATGTCATTGTTCTAAAAAACCTGCATTTTGATTTTGACAGCACCATGCTTAGTCATGAAGATAAAGCAAAACTGGAAAGTGCCAGAGATTTCATCCGTGCTGAAGTTCCAGCCGGTTGTACTAGAACAGAAACAGTTTCAGTTACAGGTCATACTGACAGCATTGGTCCTGAAGCTTACAATGAAGGTCTTTCTCTAAGGCGTGCTGAAGCGGTTATTAATTATCTTCGTTCTATCGATGTTCAAGCAAAAATTGTTGCAGAAGGTAAAGGTGAAAGCAAGCCTGTTGCAGACAACGCAACTAAAGAAGGTCGTGCTCAGAACCGTCGTGTAGTTATCGATGTTGATACAAGCAACAACTAAGCAATTAGTTTAGCGCGTATATAATTTCTGGCTCTAACGTTTAAGAACTTAAATATTAGATGCTTAGAAATTAACAAGCTGTAGCAGTATATTCAGCTACAGCTTTTTTTCGCTTAAATTTGTATAATGTCACATGATAACCATTAGTGTTTCTGAAAAAAATCTCACTGAGCAGGCAAAAAAAATTGCACAACAATGGGGATTTGTTTTTTCACCATCATCTCATGATCAGTTTTTTCTGCAACTCACCCCCCAGCACCTGCAGCTCATTCAATCTGATAAACATTCGCCTGGCCCAATTTATATTGATTTTACTTCTGGAGAGGCTGCCCATAGACGACTGTTTGGCGGTGGGAAAGGACAGACTTTAGCCAAAGCCGTGGGGTTAAACAAGACACCTTCTCCCATCATTCTTGATGGCACAGGCGGTATGGGAAAAGATGCCTTTGTTTTCGCCAGCCTTGGTGCCAAAGTCATACTGATGGAACGCTCACCCATTGCAGCTGCTTTATTAACCGATGCATTACAAAGAGCCTCATTAGATGAAGAGATTTCAGAAATTATTAATCGTATGAGCTTTGTCTATGGTGATGCGAGATTATTAGCTAGTGATAGAGGTTCAGAGCTAAACGAAAAAGCAGATATTATTTATTTAGATCCGATGTTTCCTCATAGAAAAAAATCAGCTTTGGTAAAAAAAGAAATGTTAGCCTTTCAAAGCCTCATTGGGGACGATAATGACAGTGATGAGTTACTCAATGTTTGCCGTCAGCTTGCAAAAAAAAGAGTTGTCGTCAAGCGACCAATCAAAGCACCCTATCTGGACAATCAAAAAGCATCATTATCAATGAACATGAAAAAACAGCGCTTTGATATTTATTTTGTGTAGGGATTTACCATTAAGCATATCGGTTTTATTTGCTTTAGTCACTTTTTGTTTTATTCTTTGGCTTTGGCTCTTTCTGAACGCTTAACGCTGAGCGCTACTAGCCTTCAATCAATTCATAATCATGGGTGATTTCTACTGTTTGTGCCAGCGTAATAGAAGCTGAACAATATTTTGTTGCTGATAATTCAACCGCTCTTTGTACCATTTTTTCTTTTAAATTTTTACCTGTAACAATAAAATGAATATGAATTTTAGTAAATACTTTAGGATCAGTTTTTGCTCGCTCTGCACTTAACTCTACGACACAATCACTGACCTCTTGACGAGAACGTTTTAAAATCAGCATCACATCAAAAGAGGTACATCCTCCTAAGCCCATCAACATCATTTCCATAGGCCTGATGCCCATATTTTTCCCACCCAGATCAGGGGGAGCATCCATGACCACAGCGTGACCACTGCCAGACTGCCCCAGAAACATCATATCTTCAACCCATTTTATTTTTGCTTTCATTTAATTAACCTTAATTGCCCTGATTCATGTCTTGTCAACCAGGTATTATTTCACGACACCCAGATAAATATCTAGTTTAGAATCAACTAAATGTGAGCTCATTTAAAGAATTCATATTTAAATTATCACAGATTTGTAATTTCATGCTATTCTAGGGTTTATGATGTCACTAATACTAGAAGATCTCAAATTTACCTGCGAGCTATAACTCCAGTAAAAAGTTGCTAAATAAGAGTCCGTTTTAATACATCCGAACGATTATATAACATAAGCAGATTAGTATGTCGATTATAAATTTAAAAGAAGAAAATCCCGCGATTACAGAGTTTTTAGGCCATTGCCATAAATGCAGATACCCGGCTAAGAAAACAATCATTCATGCGGGTGCTGAATCAGATACCTTATACTACATTGTAAAAGGATCAGTCTCCGTTTTATTAGAAGACAAAGATGATCATGAAATTGTCCTTGACTATCTAAATGATGGCGATTTTTTTGGTGAGATGAGTTTATTTGCTCAATCATCTAATCGAGTGCCTGGGTAAAAACTCGCAATGATTGCGAAATCGCTGAGATAAGCTATGCTAAATTTAATAGCTTACGACAAAGTCTTCCGAATGTTTTATTTGAGATAACCACGCAAATAGTCAATCGATTACGAAAAACAAGCCAAAAGGTAGGTGATTTAGCATTTCTGGATATTACAGGACGTATTGCTGCTACGCTTTTAGAGCTGACTAAACAACCTGATGCGATGACTCACCCTGATGGCATGCAAATCAAAATTACTCGTCAGGAACTGGGAAAAATTGTCGGCTGTTCACGTGAGATGGCAGGCAGGGTATTAAAGATCCTCGAACAGCAAAATTTAATTTATGTAAAAGGCAAAACAATTGTCATTTTTGGTACTCGTTAAAGGTTTTATTGGTTTATAATTTCACCTTATGACTATTGACAGCAAATAGATAACAAATATTAAAATTATAAGGTAAAATTTAATGAGTTTAGCAATTGATTACTATTCCGATGTTCTTTGTATCTGGTGTTATTCTACAAAGATAAAAATTTATGAAATAAAACGTCAATTTGGCAATAAAATTGCCATTAACTATCAATATATACTCAATCAACTTGAAAATGCAGGAGCGAACACTTGAAAATTATCATTAATTCGAGAATCTAATGATTTTCCAATGCTCGGTAAAATTTCATCAAAAAACTCATTAATTTTCTGTCG
>JAIVER010000058.1 GCA_023864145.1 Thiohalomonas sp.
TTTACCGAGCATTGGAAAATCATTAGATTCTCGAATTAATGATAATTTCCAAGTGTTCGATCCTGCATTTTCAAGTTGATTGGGTATATGTACCTATGTTAAGAGTGTAGATTAACAAAACAGGCACTTGAAGAATTAATAAAATACTTTTATATATTATTTTTTCCATGTCAGTATGCCGATATTGATGATTCAGGCTTGCTCCTGCTAACGTAGCTAGAGCCCTGGACGCTAGTTCAGCGATAAGTGAAAAAAAGATAATTAGAGCCACGATCTTAAAGCCAGGGGAAATTGAATAACGAATTCCTGTAAAATCAGCCAACCAGCCATATAGAACGGCACTGCCGGCAATGGCCTGTAATGGTAATATGAGTGTAGTAAAACGGTTAATAACGGGTATTAATGGCAGTCACACTGATAATAAACAAGGTGTTAACCAGCTTCATTGTTTGTCCAGTACGCGCATTGAGCAGCTGACTCAATGATGGCAGAATACCTTCACCAGTGCTATTATGGTCGGCTAAACCATAGAACATCGGATAACTCATATAAATAAATGCCACCAGCAAAAGGAGATGGAAAAATGGCGCACCAACATGTTTAGCTATCCAGTGAGAGCCTGAAACAGCGTTGATTTTGTGTAAAAAATGTTGATAGGCAATTTCATAACTAATAGCCATAACGGTATAGCTAATAGTGGCCATCACTAATGTTGGGTGAAACAGTACATCAAGGTAATCCATATATTCCTTTAATTTTAACCCATTACTATGACTTTTTATTGAACAATTAATTTTATCTTAATTTATGTCTGCAAAAAGAAAAAATCCAGTTAAAAAACAATCTGCCAGCAGAAAAAAGGCATCAGTTCGGAAAAAATCAGCCAAAAAGTCTCTTACCGGACGTTTAGGGCGATTTATAAAGAAAATACTCTTAGTCGGTATTGTTTTTGGAACGCTTTTTTTAAGCTTCTATACCGTTTATTTAAATAGCATTATTAAAGATAAATTTGAAGGTAGACGCTGGTCTATTCCTGCTAAAGTTTATGCACGTGCGCTTGAAGCCTATCCAGGTTTAAAGATTACGATCAAGCAATTTGAAAAAGAATTGAAACTCGCTGGTTATCGTAAAGATAAGCTAGCTTCTACTCAGGGGAGTTTTTCTCGAAACGGTCAGAGGATTGAACTGGTAACACGTCAATTTAAGTTTCCTGACGGAGAAGAGCCGTCACATAAATTGCGCATTCAATTTAACCAAACTGCTATCACATCAATCTATGATCGTCTGAAACGTAAAAAGATCTCACTCATTCGTCTTGATCCGGCTGTAATTGGCAGTATTCATCCCAAGTTACATGAAGATCGCTTATTATTGAGTCAGGATGAGATCCCGCAAAAGCTGAAAAACACGTTAATGGCTGTGGAAGATCGTCAGTTTTATCAACATTACGGCGTTGATCCTAAAGGTATTGCCAGAGCTATGTGGACCAACATTAAAGCGGGTTCAGCAGTGCAGGGCGGCAGCACTCTAACGCAGCAACTGGTAAAAAACTATTTTCTTAGCGCAGAGCGTACTTTAGTCAGAAAGGTTAACGAAGCTATCATGTCACTTTTGCTGGAGCATCATTATTCCAAAGATGAAATTATCACCGCCTATATTAATGAAGTCTATCTAGGGCAGGATGGCCGTCGAGCTATACATGGCTTTGCTTTAGCCAGTGAATTTTATTTTAAGCGTCCTCTTCAGCAATTAAGTCAGCCGCAGATTGCTTTGCTCGTGGGTCTGGTTAAGGGGCCTTCTTATTACAACCCCAGAAATAATAAAGAACGAGCAATTAAAAGACGCAATACGCTGCTTAAAGTGATGTTAGATCAAGGTCTGATCAAACAAGCGGAATATCAAAAAAATGTTGACTCCGGATTAGGTATCAGTCGCCGCAGGTCTCTTAGTCAGCCGCCTTTCCCTGCCTTTTTAGACAGTGTTAAAAACCAATTGAAAGAAAATTATAATCAGGATGATTTAACGGATAAAGGCTTAAGAATTTTTACGACATTGGATCCTAAAGTACAATGGGCAGCTGAAGAAGCACTATTGAAGCAAATAAAAAGTTTTAATAAAAAACTGGCAAAGCACCTGCAGGGTGCTGTGATTGTGAGTCATAGAGATTCAGCAGAAATTCTTGCTATTGTCGGTGGAAAAAATAGCCTGGAAGGGGATTTTAACCGGGCTATCAATGCGCGTCGTCCCATTGGTTCCTTAATAAAGCCTGCTATTTATTTAACTGCATTTGAGCAGGGTTATACTTTGTCTTCTTTACTTAAAGATACCTCTTTTTTAGCAAAAAGTGTTAAGGGCAAATTATGGCAACCCAAAAACTTTGATAAAAAGGAACATGGTCTGGTACCTTTACACATGGCTCTGGCGAAATCATACAATCTCTCCACCGCACGACTGGGAATGGAGATTGGTGTCGATAAGGTGCTCAATACAGTAAGAAGTCTGGGGGTTGAAACCGATGCTCTGCCATATCCTGCGGTGTTATTAGGCTCATTAACCTTGTCTCCGCTACAAGTGAACCAAATGTATCAAACATTGGCTGATCAAGGTTTTTATTCACCCTTACATACTATTTTATCGGTGCAGGATGAAAATAACGAAACTTTGCAGCAATATCCTGTGCGAGTGGAACGACGTATTGATGAAAATACGGTTTATTTAGTCAATGCCAATTTACAAGAAGTTGTTAGTATGGGAACTGGAAAAGGTTTAGCACGCTATTTGTCTGCACATTATAATATTGCCGGTAAAACAGGTACAACCAATGAATTACGAGACAGTTGGTTTGCTGGTTTTGGAAATAATTTGGTGGCTGTGGTTTGGATGGGAAGAGATGATAATAAACCGGCAGGATTAACAGGTTCTTCCGGTGCATTGAAAGTCTGGGGTAAAATGATGAAACAGTTAGATGTTGGTGTATTAGAGCAAAATCAGCCGGAAAATATTAAATGGTTTTGGATTGACTCTATGAATCAGTTAAAATTAACAGGTCGCTGTTATAATGCTGAGTTTTTACCTTTTATTCAGGGTACAGAGCCTGAAAGTACACAGGATTGTTCAGGTAGTCTGTTTGGTGAAAAAAGTAAGAGTAATTTACTGTAGCGCCTGTTTCAATAATAGTCCATGATAACGAGATAAGAACAATGACTAAATTATATTTATTACTATTCTTTATTATCAGCTTAATCAATGGTTGTACGTCAATTGATTATTCCAGACCGAATGTAAATTCGGATGATAAATATCCTCCTGTTTATGAGCGAACTTCAGAAAATGCGACAGCACAGCAGCCCAGAGTGATCACTACTGCTATGGCAGAGCAGGCTCAACCGATTAAATTAAAAAAGAAATCCCCTCCACCCAGCCGACAAGCAGTACTTGATCTCCTTGCGCAATCAAAATCAGCTATGGAAGAAAATCAGTATGATGCAGCGGAAGGATTATTAAAAAGGGCTTTACGTATCGAACTGGGTAATGCCTGGCTCTGGTATAATATGGCAGTACTCAACTTTTATCAGGAAGATTATCAACAGGCCATACAGCAGGCATTAAAATCAAATAATCTGGAAAAAAATAACCCTCAGTTAAAGCTTAATAATTCAAAAATTATAAAACAGAGTTATATTGAATTGGGTGATCTGAAAAAAGCACAACAGTATTAAAAAATAGCTATTTGTGAGCTATAGCTGAAATCGACTATTATCATATACTTATTAAACATATTTTTTTTCTGATATTATTTTCATTTAAAGAATGTCAGTACTCTGAAACAGTCAATAACTATCGAGTTGGATGAAATATTGACTATCTGTTATAATATTAAAGGCGCAAAGATGATTTATAAAAATGAGCAATTTAATTTTTCAAAAGTGATATTAAATCAATTTATTTTATTGCTATTTATACCCATGACCTATGAAAATCAAGCATTTTCATAGGTCATGGGTAATATATTGCTGATTATCGAACGATTCTTTTCTGGCGTTTACTTACACATAGATAATTTATCTATGTGTAAGTATACTAGTATAATATAAAAATGTGTAGTGGTTATTTTTGATTAAGGCTTTGAATTGTATAGCCTTGTTAGGGATTTTGAATCCCCTATGTCTAGCAATTTTATCACATCGGCATTTTGTACACTATGTCAAAAGTATGCAAAACAGAGTAGTGTAACTTTTTGATATTGCTTGTGGAGCACCATTATAGGGAATTTTAAAGAGCTGACAAGTTTTTTCTAGGATTATTGCTAAATCGTTTTTATAAAAGAATGTGTATGAAGAATGTCCTAAGCGTCTATTTTTGTTAAAATGCCCGGCTATGAATTTATCTGAATTTAATTTTGATCTGCCTGAAGAGTTAATTGCTCAATATCCATTGCAGGAAAGGACTGATAGTCGTTTATTATGTCTCAATGGAACGAGTGGTGAATTAGAAGATCGGATCTTCAAATCACTGCCTGAATTATTGAATTCAGGAGACTTACTGGTTTTTAATAATACCAAAGTGGTACCTGCACGCTTGTTTGGTCAAAAAAGTACCGGTGGTAAAATTGAAGTGCTGGTTGAACGGGGGCTGGATGAGCATTCTTTTCTGGCACAAATCAGAGCCAGTAAATCGCCTAAAGAGGGAGCTGTTCTCAATATCGGGACAGATAAGGGGGATGGCTTTCAGGTCAATATGTTGACTCGTCAGGGTGACTTATTCCATTTAGAATTAAATGAAGAATTTAAGAAAACAGGGCAGAGCGTTTTCACTCTGCTTGAACAATATGGGCATATGCCTTTACCGCCTTATGTTGAGCGGGCTGATGAAAAATCAGATTTACAGCGCTATCAAACCGTCTATGCTAAAGAAAAAGGTGCGGTTGCCGCACCCACAGCAGGCCTGCACTTTGATGAAGCCTTGTTAGAAACCATTAATAAAATGGGTGTGGATACTGCCTGGGTCACATTGCATGTAGGAGCGGGGACTTTCCAGCCAGTGCGAGTTGATAATATTCTTGATCATAAAATGCATTCAGAATATGTGGATGTGCCTGCTGATACCGTGGCAAAAATCAAACAAACTCATGCTCAGGGCGGTCGGGTCATTGCCGCTGGTACTACTGCTATGAGAAGTCTTGAGAGTGCATCGGCCTCTGCTGGTCAAAAAGCGGGTGATAAACAAGATGTAATCCAGGAATACCATGCCGACACTGATATTTTTATTTATCCCGGCTACCAATTTAAAACAGTTGATGCCATGGTAACGAACTTTCACTTACCGGAGAGTACTTTAATTATGCTCATTAGTGCGTTTGCCGGTTTGGGTAATGTAAAAAAAGCGTATCAGCATGCGATTAAACATAAATATCGTTTTTTTAGCTATGGTGATGCCATGTTTATCACAGCACAAAAGAAATAATCTATTATTCCAGGATTATCGAATGATGATTGTCTGCTGGCAGGAATCATCATCCCCTAATGTTTTGCATCTAAAAAGGTTAAAACCTGAATTATGAAATTTGCTTTGTTCAATACGGATGGCCCGGCTAGACGTGGTGCTATTACTTTTCCAAGAGGGTCCATTCAGACTCCCGCTTTTATGCCTGTGGGTACAGCGGCAACCGTTAAATCAATGACTCCGGAAGATGTTGAGTCGGTTGGTGCCGAGATCATTTTAGGTAATACCTTTCACCTATTGCTCAGACCGGGAATGGAAGTCATTGAAGCACATAAAGGTTTGCACAACTTTATGAATTGGAAAAAACCGATTCTGACAGATTCCGGCGGTTTTCAGGTGTTTAGTCTGGGGGAATTACGCAAAATCACTGAGAAAGGCGTTACCTTTGCTTCTCCTGTGGATGGTCGTAAAGTCTTTATGGGACCGGAAGAATCTATGCAGGTGCAACGGACACTGAGCTCTGATATTGTTATGATCTTTGATGAATGTACGCCATATCCTGCGACTCATGAAGAAGCACAAGTGTCTATGGAGCTTTCTTTGCGTTGGGCGCAGCGTTCAAAAGATGAATTTTTAGCCCGCGCACCAGAAGCAGATGATACGGCGGCACTCTTTGGTATTATTCAGGGTGGTATGTATGAGGACTTACGAGATATTTCTCTTAAAGGCCTGATGGATATTGGCTTTGACGGCTTTGCTATTGGTGCTTTATCTGTAGGGGAACCTAAAGATGAAATGATTAAGATTCTGGAGCATATTACACCGCAAATGCCGCAAGACAAACCGCGCTATCTTATGGGGGTTGGTCGACCGGAAGATATTGTGGAAGCAGTAAGTCGAGGCGTTGATATGTTTGACTGTGTCATGCCCACTCGTAATGCTCGAAATGGGCACCTGTTTACACATCAGGGGGTGGTTAAAATTCGTAATCAAAAGCATCAGTTTGATACCCGGCCTTTAGATGAGACATGTCAATGTTACACCTGCCGGAATTATTCACGTTCCTATTTACGTCATCTGGATAAAACCAATGAAATGCTGGGCTCACGTTTAAATACACTGCATAATCTTTATTATTATCAGGAGCTGATGCAGGGCATTCGAAATGCCATTGAAAATCAAATATTTGACTCATTTGTAGATGAGTTCTATGAGGCAAGAGATGAAAAAAAAAACACAACGCAGTAGCTTAGAACAGCAAGGCAAAAGTTAACGGGTGAACTGAGTCTCATTACAATAACAGAACAATTGCTTAAGATTCCCAATGGCCCTTGAAATTGTGGCAGAATAGCGCCACCTGTTTTTTAGGACACTGCTTTTTCCAGGTTATAAGTATAGAAGGCAGTTGCAAATATCGAACAAACTATTGAAATAATTGAGGATACAAAATGAGTTTTTTTATAGAAGATGCCATGGCCGAAGGTGGAGCAGCCGCTTCAGCAGCCCCTGATTTAATTTCACAATTAATGGTTTTTGGCGGTATTTTTCTGATTTTCTATTTATTATTTATACGCCCTCAGAATAAAAAAATGAAAGAGCACAAAGCAATGGTTGATGCTCTGGCAAAAGGCGATGAAGTTGTGACCAATGGTGGTGTACTTGGTAAAGTTGTCGGCCTGCATGACAGCTTTGTGACCATTGAAGTGGCAACAGATGTCAAATTGAATGTTCAGTGTTCTGCCATTGGTACCATTCAGCCCAAAGGTACGATTAAAAGTATTAAAAACTAGTTATATACCCATGACCTATGAAAATGCTTGATTTTCATAGAGAAAAAGATCAAAATTATCCAATGACGCAAATTACTTTCACAGCCCATGA
>JAIVER010000059.1 GCA_023864145.1 Thiohalomonas sp.
TTTTCCATTTCCAGAATGCTTATGTTGCATTTCTAGAGCTGATTTTTCATGGCCTGTGAGAGTAATTTGCGTCATTGGATAATTTTGCTCTTCTTCTCTATGAAAATCAAGCATTTTCATAGGTTATGGGTATATAACATCATTGTAGCAATAGAAATTGTGAAAGAATACTCGAATACTTAAGTCATTATCTAAGTTGCTGTTAATCAGAAAATAATGATTCCCGGTCAGGCTTTATGTAATATAGGATAAGGTGGAGTAAGAAACAAGTTTCAACTCCACCTAACAACTTAAACACGCTGACCCTGGACTTATTAGCCTAAGGACAGCGCAGCTCTCTTTTAACTAAGAGTGCGATTAAGTAATATTACGTGGTGCGAAGGACATAGCGCGGAAGTCTTTCTTGAACTCAGACTCACCGATCTTCTTGACTTTACCAACACCCATCTTGTAATTGTAGTTACCTGAAACATTATCAGGAACACGAATTGTCAGAGAGTTGTTAGGCTGTTTCATATCAAGGAAGTTAGCATACATTACACCCTCCTTGGTAGTAGGGGTAACAATAGCAATTGCCGAGATAGACGCTTTATCAAGTTTGATATGCCCGTTCTTCATCAGTTCAGAGAACTGGAAGTCTTTAGCATGTACACCAAGAATTGTGTCTTTGAAAACAGGTACACGATCAGAGTACATCATGACCATATCAGCAGATTCAATACCACGTTTTTTCGCATCTTCTGGATGAATTTCTACCCAGTTGCCAGGCCAGCGTTGTGAGATGTAGTCACGACGTTCAACATCATCAAAACCTGATTGCCAGACTTCGTTAACACGACCATTACTCATCCATAGCTCATCTTTCTTAGGCGATAACCATTCCCATAAGTCGCCAAACAGGCTCCAAGGGTGTTTCTGCAGGTTAATCTTACCCGTCTGAGAGTTAAAGTGAGTCATCTTCTTGCCGTAGCGATTTTCTTTCACTGGGCCATTAGAGAGTCCCATGGCAGTAAATTGCTTTTCACCAACGGTAGTATCGTGAAGACGCTTGCTACCATATAGCATGCCGGTTTTGTAATTGTACATTGTAGGACCCTGGATACCATCAGTACCCATCTCACGCATTTTCTGATGCAGAGTTTTGCCTTCAATGTGAGCCGCCACTTTGACCATATGGAATGCTTTACGTCCCTTACGACTAAAGCGCGATGCTTCTTCAGCAACTTCGTTAGAGTTTTTCCAGTCGAAACCGTCAAAGCCCATCTTACGAGCCAGCAGAGAAATAATTTCCCAATCTGGTTTCGCTTCGCCCGGTGCATCACTGAATGCCTGATACAGACGCAGACGACGTTCACCATTAGCACGCATGAAGTCAACTTCACCCCAGGTCGCAGCAGGGAAAACCACATCAGCAAACTTGGCACCAATTGGATCACGCAGATAGATGTCCTGGTTGATAACAACCATACCACCGGAATCAGCACGTTTCTTCAAAGTAGCAATAATTTCTGCTTTGTTATTTGATTTAACCTGATGAGGATTTTTAACAACAAGTTCTTCGAACTTAGCTGCTAAACCCTGAGAGCCGGGCATAGACTGGATCCAGGTTGTACCAATAACGTGGGCAAAACGAGTGTGTCCTGAATATAACCATCTGTCCGTATCCAGCGCCTGACGACGACGTCCTGGCACTTTCTGAGCAGACTTATTGCGAGGATAACCACCGCCTTTCTGACCACCACGCTGGTGACCACCAAAACGACCAAGAACCTGACCTGGACGACCGCCAGCTCCACAAATAGTTGCCAGAGAACTAATGGCGTTGGTGTTACCAGTATTGTTTGACCAGTAGAAGCCTTTCTCAATACCAATAGAAGTCTTAGGACGTTTGCCGTTAACCGGCTTCGCTAACCATTCAGCTGCCTGATAGATCTTCTTAACATCTATGCTGGCTTTCTCAGCTGCAGACTTAGGATCATATTCAGCCTGCTTAAGATTCCACTTCTTGTAATCTTCATAGCCTTTAGTCTGGAATTTACCCCAGGTTGTACGCCACTGCCAGGGAGTGTTACGAGTACCCTGACCACAACCAGAATTAGATTCCCATTTATTGTTAACCCATTTCTTAATCCAGTCTGAATCTTCCCAGCCATTTTGCATAATAACACGTGTGATTGCACCTAGAACCAGATTGTCAGAACCTGGATTAATATCAATATGTAAACCACCCATCTTATTGATATAGGCAATACCGGCTGTTTCACGAGGATTCAGGCAAATAACTTTCATGCCGTTAGCAATACCCGGCATGATATGCTGAGTAAACAGTACGGTTTTAGTTTCATACGGGTCAGTACCACAAATCATCAGAGTTTCAGCTGAACCCCAGTCATCATAGCTTGGTCCGAAGTTATCAAAACCCGAATCACGGAAACCAGGAGTTGATGTGACATAAGCTGGAGTATCGTGGAAGGTAAAGTTCGGTGTATTAATATGACGTAATGCATATTTGGTCACCGCATAAGTATTCTCAATATACTGATATGAGAAGGTCTTAATACCATAAGCCGCTTCACCATGCTTCTTCAGAACGTGCTTACCGACTTCAGCAGCGATTTCGATAGCATCATCCCATGACATAGGTGTCAGAACACCATTGATACGAACCAGAGGAGTCTTTAAACGATCCTTAGTTTTAGTATCAGCGCTATAAGATTTTTGTGCCAATAGACCACCACGAATGGATGAGTCACCATTAGTGTTTACAAAGTTAGTATCTTTGTCAGGAATGACAACAATATTATGCTTTTTACCCTTGTAGGTACAAATATTATGCTGCGTAGGAGCAACCCACTCTTGCAGCATATTTCCTGGAAAATCAACGCCAAATGCATTGTCAGCAGCTTTCATACCACCGTCTTTAGCAGCAACAGGCCAGCGATATACTTTATAACCACATGCAACAATACAATAATCACAAGCAGTCGTCAGGACGTCTGCATTCTTAGGTGGTAGTGGCGCATGATCTTTTGCTTGATAATAATCTATACTCATTACTTTCTCCTATGCGATCAGGTTATCTTGACGACCAAACAACAGTCCCATGATACCAACGGCGTAAACATCATCACCTTCGACTTCAAGCAGAAGCTGAGGCAGACTCTGATAAGCCTGACCGGAAACGATGATACCGTGGCGTCTTAAATCATATGTAGACAGGTGTAAAGGACATTGTCCCATAACACGCTGATCAGCGACGTGCTTGTAGGTACTCTGTAATGGACCGCCCTGGTGAGTACAGATATAGCTGAAAGCAACAACATCACGTTGACTGCCTACACCACCACCGGCTTGTACATTGCCCATTTTAACGATCATAGCCTGAGAGTTTTTACCGTCATCAGGATAGTTAAAATTAACCGGTTGATGGTCTTTCAATTCACTCAGTTTGGCAATCAGCTTACGAGGATAGCCCTGAACATTTGCCTTGCGTATTTCAGCTTGTGCTGTGCCGTCAAACAATGTAATTGAAACAGTACTTGCAGCTGCTGCTATACCACCGCTGTACATTAAGAACTTACGGCGATTCAGTATGCACTTAGCATGTGCTAGTGCTGACTGATCTTTATCAGTAGTTTTTAATTCACTCATTTCTTTGCTTCCTTAAGTTCTTCTAAAGTAAACATAGGGGCATAATCAGGAAGATCAGGCTTATCCATCAGGATTTCATCACCAGAGAAGGACTCAATAAATGCAACCAGATCCGCTTTTTCGTCATCACTTAAGCCAAGAGGTTTAATCAACTTAGACTTGGTTTTTGGCCAACCCGTAGTACGATTATCTTCATCAAAGCCGCCTTTGTTGTAAAAATCAACCACTTCATCCAATGTATAGAATGCGCCGTTGTGCATATAAGGTGCAGTATACATGGTATAGCGTAGTGATGGCGTACGGAACTTACCTAAATCCCATTTATTCTTACCACGGAAGTAAGCACCTGGATCGGCTTTAGCTGTACGATATAACTCTTCGTTTGAACCTTTTGCATACAGTTCGAAACGGAAAGTAATCTGTGCCAGACCATCTTCTTCCCAACGTTTTGCAGGTGGAACACCGATGTTGTACATTTCCATATCAGATGCTAATGCACCATTATGACACTGGATACAATTGCCCTTACCTTCAAAGACTGCTTTACCACGTACTTGCTGTTCGCTCAGTGCTTTTTTATCACCCTTCAGATAACGGTCAATCGGTGTATCAGTCTGATTGATCGTACGCTCAAAGGAAGCAATGGCACGCCAAGCATTACTAATTATTGGGTACTCATCACCAAAAACTTCATTAAAACGCTTGCGATATTCTGGAATCAACGCCATACGAGCTTCCATGATATCATTTTCACCATTACCCTCAACAGCAGCTTTAGCAGCAGATAGAGCCTGTTTTTCTAATGATATGACTGAGTTTGCCCAGGAGCTACCTGGATAGTAACCAGAGTTCATAATTGACTGACTATTACGCCAGTGAACTGTTCCCGGATAACCACGTGAAAAATCTTCAGCCCATGCCCAACCCTGTGAGGGCTCATGACAACTAGCACAAGAGATAGAGGCATCTCCACCTAGTATTGGATCAAAGAACAATAATTTACCCAGTTCAACTTTCGCATCACTTTGCTTGTTATCAGATGGAATGGGTGGGTTAGCAGGAATTGCAGCCAATGCTGCAATTCCTGTTGAAGAAGCCTTGGCAGCAACTGCAGTTTGAGACACTACATTCAACGTACCTTTGAATCCTTCTTCTTTTGTCGCACTTGCGCTTTCACAACCTGACAGTACAGCAATTGAAACTGCACCGGCAAGCAGAGCGACAGCTTTAATCAATGTTTTCATATGTTAATTCTCCCGGACGCTTAGTTTTTGACTTCATGCCAGTTTTCAATTGCTTCATATTCTTCAGGATAATCTTCAGACCAGACGTATTTGTCGCCAGTCAGTTTATCCCCTGATAATGACTTCAAAAACGCAACCAAGTCTTTCTGTTCAGAATCAGTCAGGCCCAGTTTCTTCATACGGCTGTCTTTATTAGAATCTTCGCCGCCACCATTATTATAGTAAGCAACGACATCTTCTAAGGACTCAACCATACCATTATGCATATAAGGCGCAGTATAAGTTAACTCACGTAGAGAAGGAGTCAGGAAAGTACCCATATCGGATTTATCCACTTTATGCAGATGGATATGAGCTCCGGCATCACGCTTCAACTGATTGTAATTTTCAACACCCATAAACTGGTTGTAAGCGAGGAACGCCTGGTGACGGTCGGTATCCATAAAGACATCCCAGTTTTCTGGAACACCCGTATTATATGCTTTACCATCAGTAAAATTAGCACCATTATGACACTGTATACAACCTGCTTTACCCTTGAAGATAGACTTTCCGCGTTTTGCAGAAGCTGACATCTTACCGGTATCAAAAGGTGCATTCTTAGAAGTCAAGGTCTTCAGATATTCAGGAATCGCTTTACGAACTGAAGCATTTGAAGGCTCGCCATAACCGGCATCTTTAAACATTTTAACGTACATAGGATCCTGCTTAACGCGTTCCTGCATAATACGCATATCCATGTTCATAATGTAATCTTCTGTGAGCATGCCACGAGTTACATCATTGAGATTGGTAGCAAGACGGCCATCCCACATCCAGCGGTTTTGATGCACTGCATTAATCACAGTCGGGCTGTTTCTGAAATGCTTATTACCTGGATAACCATCAGATAATGCCATGCCGTCAGCATAGCCTTTTTCTGGATTATGACAATGTGCACAAGAGATTGCAGCATTACCAGATAAACGAGGATCGAAGAACAGACGTTTGCCCAGCTCTGCTTTCGCCTTGTTAATTTTCACATTTGGCAGTGGGCCGATATCAGGATAATTAGAAGCTGCCTGTGCATTGACAGTCAGCGCTAACCCCAGACCCATTGCAACTGAAACGAGTAGTCGTTTTTTTGTTGCTCGGATACCCATAGCTTTCCTCCACTTAATCATTATTATGTATACAATAAAGTTATTATCAAAGAGATTATTGAGTTCATTGGTATTAACAAAAAGTTCAATATTATTTTGAATGTATTCATGTAGGCAAAAAGCATACCTATTATTTATTTCTTTTTTATCATAGACTTATTATTAAATCGCTTAAATATTAAACAATATTATTAAATTATAATAGAAATTATTGATCGCCTTGTTCAGAAACCATTCATTTAACCCTGCCAACAACCTAAAAGTCTGACTCATTATGTTCTATGAAGGAGCTGGCACTCCCACATAATTATCAGAGCCCAGATTAACCTTAAATTTCTCTATTGCCTTTGCCAAAATAAGGCTCCAGCACTCATTGTAATTTAACTGCGTCGCAGTTCTTTTAAGCTCATCAAAAAAGTCGACAAGTCGGATGTATGCTGATTTTAATGTCCTAATATCAGCATGAGTGCTGATAATAAGCATCTTCTTTTGACGACCATGTTCAGTCAATCTGCCAATACTACTGAGCAATAATGGACGAGTGGTAATTGCCTCATGGTGTTTGTCTGGAATGGCTAATCGAACAAATAAATTCCAGCAGTTACATATGGGACACCTCAACCCCGCTTTACAATTTTCTGAGCTCAGCAATAAAAAAGGAAGTCATCAAACCCGTGTTCTGATATAATGATACTATTGTTAGCAGACAATTTATCCAGGAGGAATACCCCTGACAGCCTTGCACAACACTGATTTAACGACTTCCCAGAAAATAGAGTTTAGCGCAAAGGTATTGGCAAACCAAGGGTTACATGCTTCAATGACTCAAATGAGTCAAGAGTATGGTTTATCTCACCCCACACTCTATCGTGTTCAGGAAAATACCGCAGAAATTTTATTCCAGCATTTCAGTCAAACACAGGAGCAACTAAAAGCCCGTAGCATCACGCTTGATCAAGTACAACTGGAACGTACCATTATTGCGTTGTCGATTATGGCACCTAATAGCATCCGTGCCATAGAAGATCTGATTCCCATCATTTATTCTGGTGTCACTCGTTCCTTTGGGAGTATTCAGTCCTTGCTTATTGAAGCACAGGAGAAGGCAAGACAATTTAATAACACGGTTGATTTCTCATTAATCAAAGTCGCT
>JAIVER010000060.1 GCA_023864145.1 Thiohalomonas sp.
AAAGGAACGAGTGACACCAGGATAAATGATGGGAATCAGATCTTCTATGGCACGGATGCTATTAGGTGCCATAATCGACAACGCAATAATGCTACGTTCCAGTTCTACTTGATCAACCGTGATGGTACGGGCTTTTAGTTACTCCTGTGTTTGACTGAAATGGTGGAATAAAATTTCTGCGGTATTTTCCTGAACACGATAGAGTGTGGGACGAGATAAACCATACTCTTGACTCATTTGAGTCACTGAACCATGTAACCCTTGGTTTGCCAATACCTTTGCTCTAAACTCTATTTTCTGGGAAGTCCTTAAATCAGTGTTATGCAAGCCTGTCACGGGTATTGCTCCTGGATAAATTCTCTGGTAACAATATTATCTCAGAACACGGGTTTGATGACTTTCTTTTTTATTGCTAAGCTCAGAAAACTGTAAAGCGGGGTTGAGCTGTCCCCTTTTTTACCATAAGTTTGCATGCTAGTTTGACTCAAATAAGGCCATCATACCTGCTTCATCCATAATTTCTATATTAAATTCTTCTGCTTTTTTTAATTTAGATCCGGCTTTCTCACCCGCTATCACTAAATCAGTTTTCTTTGAAACACTACCACTGACTTTAGCTCCAAGCTCAATTAGTCGGGCCTTAGCTTCATTTCGATTGAGTAGTGAAAGTGAACCGGTGAGAACAATGACCTTGCCTGCCAGAGGGAGTTCATTAGACTCTTTTGCTATTATTTCAGGCCAGTGAATACCTGAAGCTATTAATTTATTAATAACTTCTTCATTATGAGGCTGAGAAAAAAAAGTCTCAATATTATGTCCCACTACAGGTCCAACATCGGGTACTTCCTGTACTACTTCTGATTGGCTTGTTTTTATGAGATCTAATGTTTTAAAGTAATTTGCCAATGACAATGCCGTGGCTTCACCAACCTCACGGATACCCAGAGAATATAGAAAACGGGCTAAAGTCGTTTTTTTGCTTTTCTCTATCGCTTTAATAAGATTTTCAGCCGACTTATCACCCATGCGTTCCATAGAAACCAGGTGTATATCATTAAGATGGAACAAGTCTGATATATCATGTATAAGTTCTGTATCAACTAACTGCTCAACTAACTTATCACCAAGACCATCAATATCCATAGCTTTGCGTGAAGCAAAATGTTTGATCGCCTCTTTACGTTGTGCAGGACAATACAGACCACCGGTACAACGAGATTTTGCTTCATCATTGATGCGCTCTGCCAGTGAATCACAGATAGGACAATGATCCGGCATGCTATAGGGTATTGACTGTTCAGGACGTTCAGATAAAACTGGTTTTACCACTTCGGGGATAACGTCTCCCGCACGACGAACTATCACCATGTCAGCAATTCGGACATCTTTTCTATCAATCTCATCCTGATTATGCAAGGTGGCATTGGTCACGGTGACACCAGCAACAAATACCGGCTCTAATCGAGCCACAGGAGTTAATGCACCAGTACGCCCTACCTGCACGTCAATATTCAATAAACGGGTCATTACTTCTTCAGCAGGAAATTTATGGGCAATAGCCCATCTTGGTGCACGAGAAATAAATCCGGCCTTTCCCTGCTGCGCAATATTATCAACCTTATAAACAACGCCATCAATCTCATACGGCAGCTCTGAACGACGTGCGAGAATTGAATCATAATACTCAATAGACTCTTGCCAGGATGATAATCTTTTTACTTCGGGACTGACTGCAAAACCCCAGCTTTGCAATTGTTTAAGAATTTGTCTATGGCTGTCCTTGATTGCCTCATCAGGATGAGTTTGTTCAACAACACCAATGCTATAACAAAACATATCAAGAGGACGTGAAGCGGCAATTTTAGAATCCAGTTGACGTAAACAACCGGCGGCTGCATTTCTAGGGTTCGCAAAGGCTTTATCACCCTTATTTATTTGCAGCTCATTGAGTTTAGTAAAGCCTTTTTTGGGCATAAATACTTCGCCGCGAACTTCTAGAATTTTTGGATAATTGAGACCACGTAAACGTAATGGGATTGATTGGATAGTTCTAACATTCTGAGTAACATTTTCACCTGTCTGTCCATCCCCCCTGGTTGCAGCCTGAACTAAAAGTCCATTTTCATAACGCAGGCTAATAGCAAGTCCATCAAGTTTGGGTTCAGCAACAATAGCAAATTCATTATGCTCTAAGAGATCATCAATACGCTGTAAAAATTCTTCAATCTCCTCAGAACTAAAAGCATTAGAAAGTGACAACATTGGCATCTGATGAGTGACTTGCTCAAAATTATCCAGCACTTTACCACCAACCCGTTGTGTTGGTGAATCCAGTGTAATTAATTCAGGATAGTCTTTTTCTATGTCTTCTAGTTGTCGGAAAAGTTTATCATATTCATTGTCGGGGATTTCAGGATCATCAAGCACATAATAACGATGATTATGATAGTTAAGTATTTCATGTAACACTTTAACGTGTTGTGATAACTCTGCAACGCTAGGCATTAGTGTCCATATCAGGCAGTTTTTTTGCTTTTTCCATTTCAAATTTAAGCTTTTTAATTTGTTCTTTTTTATAAGAGATCACCTGTTGGGTCACTTGAGTACGAGTTTCATCACACAGCTTGCCGCCTAAATCAGCTGCAATCTTTTGCGCAACATGAATAAATTTATCATAGGCTTCATAGCATTCAACTCGTGCAGGTAAACGCATAAATATTAAAATTCCTGGTGTCTTTATTTCACCATCAAGAAGATCAAAAGTGCCTGGTTCAATGAGATTGGCAATGCTGAATAAGGCAAATGTTTCTGCTTTATCATCGCAGGGATAGTGGAAAATATTCATTCCTCCATAAGAAAGCCCAGCATTTTTAAGCACTTTATAGAGTTGTGGTCCTGAAAAAAATTCACCCTTTGTTAGAATCGTATGTGAAATGATTAATTCCTTAACACCGTCAGGAACAGGGTCATAAACTACTTTTATTTTTTGAGTTGAATCTTGTACTGAATCTGACAGATCAGTTATTGCCTCTGGTGCCTGAGTCTGCTCTTTATTCTGCCCAGCAAAAGAAGCAAATCTTTCAGTTGTTTTTTTAAACGATGATAGTGTGTTCTTATTTGAAAGTGTGTCTGATGATGTTTTTATGACCCGTTTACTTTTAATAAAAACACCATCTACCAGCTCACGATCATCTGCTTTTGTTTGACTGACATTAGAGTCACTCTGCTGCTTAATATGATAGTTATTATCATGAGTGATATTGACCTGCTCAATATCAAAATTATCCTGTCTGCTTGCAGTAAATGAACCCGGAAGTTCACTATCAGACACTATGTCATCAGAACTTGAAGCACTCGATGACCTGTTATCATTCAATAATACATCATCAATTGTATTACCATGATGGTTAAAATTTTCAATTTCATCATTAATTTTTTTTTGATGTTTATAATAAGTAAACATTGCTACCATCAGTAGAACACCAATTCCGGCCAGTATGAGTATAAATATAAGTTCATCCATAATTTTAGCTTTCTACCATATCAACAGCTTCGTGAATATCCACATCAACAATCCTTGAAACACCGGGCTCTTTCATTGTAACACCACATAGATGATCCGACATTTCCATCGTTGTTTTGTTGTGGGTAATATAAATAAATTGAACTTGAGCAGACATCTCTTTAACCAGAGCACAAAAACGTCCAACATTGGCTTCATCAAGTGGTGCATCCACTTCATCTAACATACAAAACGGAGCCGGATTCAGTTCAAATATGGCAAAGACAAGCGATACTGCTGTCATTGCCTTTTCGCCACCCGATAACAGGTGGATAGTGCTATTTCTCTTTCCTGGAGGGCGTGCCATAATAGTTACCCCGGTATTAAGCAAATCATCACCGGTCAGATCAAGATAAGCATGACCACCACCAAATAATTTGGGAAATAATTTCTGCACGCCCGTATTAATTTTATCAAAAGTTTCTTTAAATCGTGTTCTGGTTTCACGATCAATTTTGGCAATAGCACCTTCTAAGGTATCTAAAGCACTGAGTAGATCATCATTTTGTGCATCGAGGTATTGCTTACGTTCTGATTGCTCTTTAAATTCATCAATTGCTGCCAGATTAATGGAACGCAGACGTTGAATGCGCTGCGCCAGCTCATTCACTTCCGATTTCCAGACCGATTCGCTGGCTTCCTGCGGCATACCAAGAAAAAGTTCTTCTAATGAAAACCCGGATTCATCGACTTGTTCATACAGAGTCTGACGACGAACCATAAGTTCTGAAGAGGCAATACGAATACTTTCAAGCTCTGAACGTAATGATTGTAATCTCCTTTCTACCTGAGCTCGCTTTGGATCAAATTCTCTCAATGCATGATCGAGTTCTTCAACTTTTTGGCGTGCCTGAGTTAATTGATCTTCCACGACAATACGCGATTCAAGATGGCTTTGCAGTTCATCCGTCAATTGCTGTACTGGATTATCATCTTCAAGCATCATATCTAATAATTGCTGACGTCTTCTTGAAAGTTGTTCTAATTGCCCTGTTAACCGGAGCATGCCCTGCTCGGTTGAGGCAAGTTCAGTTTTTATACCGCGTAACCGGATTTCAAGTGCATGACTGCGTTCTCTGTTTCCTCTGGCTTTTATACGCATTTCATCAAGCTGACTACGATGTAAATCACGTTCTTGAGTTAACTCGTCACGTTGTTGTGAAAACTCATCAATCATTTCCAGAGCAACATGAAGCTGCTCTGTAGATTCTTCAATAAAAATTTTTTCTTCAACCAATTGTAGTTCAACTTCTTTTATTTCACCATGAATACGTGCATCACGGTTATTGATCTGCTCCAGACGAGATTGTTTAGCACTTAATTGTGAACGAATTTCAGATAATTTTCGATTTTGCTGATTAAATTCTGTTTGTAAATTTTCCCGATTATGCTCAATCTCACGCTGTTGATTACGCCCCTGCTCTATTTGTTCACTCAGCTCATAAAGCAATTGCGAAAGTTGTTTGTAATGCTCATTAAGCTCTTTGATTTCCTGTTCTCTGGCAAGAACGCCGCCTTTTTGATCCGTATCTTTTATAACTCTGAGCCAATTGGGCCCAAGCCAGATACTATCACGAGTAATAATTGACTGATTAAGCTGAAGGTGTTGTCTATGTCTCATTGCTGCTGATAAATCATCGGCCGCATAAACACCCTGTAAATAGGGCTGAATAAGATGGGTAGCACCTTCCACATAATCTTCTAAAAAGGCTAATTCAATATTTGATGCATTATTTAATGACTGCTCTGATAAATCCGACGATACATCTAAACGAGTTTCTATAAGAGTCAGATTAGATTTTTCAAGCGGTTCAAGTTGCTGCAATAAAGGTTCTATAGTTTCAACACAAGTGGCTTCAAGATAATCGCCTAACAGACACTCAACCGCTTGCACCCAATTTCCTTTAACGCTGATTTGCTCAGCAATGCGTGGGTTATCAACGATATTTTGATGTTCCATCCATTGCTTAAGTGATTTATCATTTTTACCAAGAGCTGCCTGTTGTAAAGCCTCAAGAGATGCTTTACGACCCTGTAATGATTGTAATTGACTGCGCTGTTTATCTAAGTCATTAGTTAATGAATGATTTTCATCTCGAATCGTTTGAATATGTTCACGTTCCTGATCCAGTTGATACTGCAAGGTTAATGTTATATCTTCTGACGCTATGGCTTCACTCTCAAGAATTAACAGTGACTCTTCTAAGTGGGTAGTGGACAGTTGTTTAGCTTCATCTTCGAGTTTTTCAATGCGTCGTTGTTGATTGTTGATATTTTGTTCAAACTGACTGATTTTACTTCTTTCAATTTGAGCAGTATGGGAAGGTTCATGTGAGAGTTGATTAAATTCATCCCAGCGTAACTGCCAATCTTGCATTGAATATTCATAATCAGACAGCATTTGTCTTGATTGTCCTTCCAGTTCACTGGCTTGCTCAAAATCAGGCTCAATTTCCAGTAATTGATTATTCAGTGAATCCAGCTTTTCATTATCTTCTGAAATATGGAGATTCATATTTTCAAATGAACGCTCAACCTCTTCTAAATCTTCTTTATGCTGCTGATTTTTTTCTTTAGTATGCGTAATAGCCTGCTCAACACGAGCGATCTCAGCACCCACACGATAAAAATTACCTTGTACGGTATTAAAAGAATCGTTGGCATCAATATGCAGCTCACGAGATTCCTCTATACCTGCCTCAATAGTACGCAGCTCGGCAGTTTGCTGCTCCAGAGTAATTTCTTTTTCTCGTATCTGAGCGTCCTGCTCTTTAGCTTTGACATCAATTGCTTCCCAGCGAAGTGCCTGAAGTTGTGCTTTTTTTAAGCGCTCATCTTTTTTTAGTTCAGTATAATGTTCAGCAGTTCGCGCCTGACATTGCAAGTGAGCAATTTGTTTATCCAGCTCCAGGCGCACATCATCAAGTCGTTCAATATTTTCCCGAGTATGCCGGATTCTGGTTTCTGTTTCTCTTCTACGTTCTTTATATTTGGATACACCCGCTGCTTCTTCAATATAGACTCGTAATTCTTCAGGCTTGGATTCAATTAAACGAGAAATCATGCCCTGTTCAATAATAGAATAACTTCTTGGCCCCAGACCAGTACCAAGAAATAAGTCAGTCACATCACGGCGACGACAGCGAACATTGTTTAAATAGTATTGAGATTGAGCATCACGATTAACCGTTCTTTTTACAGAAATATCATTATATTTTGCATATTCGCCCGTAATAGTGCCGTCAGAATTATCAAATAATAACTCAACCGTACATTGCCCTACAGACTTGCGACCAGATGAACCATTGAAGATGACATCGGTCATGGATTCGCCGCGCAGATTTTTTGCAGAGCTTTCACCCATCACCCAGCGTACCGCATCAATAGTATTGGATTTACCACAGCCATTAGGGCCCAGAATACTCACTAGATCGCTTGGAAAAGATAATACAGTCGGATCGACGAAAGATTTAAAACCAGCGAGTTTAATTTTGCTTAAGCGCATTCCGTTATTTTATCTTCTAAATTGGGTATATACCCAATCAACTTGAAAATGCAGGATCGAACACTTGGAAATTATCATTAATTCGAGAATCTAATGATTTTCCAATGCTCG
>JAIVER010000061.1 GCA_023864145.1 Thiohalomonas sp.
TACCGAGCATTGGAAAATCATTAGATTCTCGAATTAATGATAATTTCCAAGTGTTCGATCCTGCATTTTCAAGTTGATTGGGTATAGAACAAAAATTGAGGAAAAAAGATGGCGTCAGCCTATATACTTGTTGTTGATGATGAACCTGATATCCGTGAACTGGTGCAGGAAATACTTCAGGATGAAGGTTATGAGGTTGATATTGCTGAAAACGGCAATACTGCCAGAGAAAGTTGTCGAGTAAGGCGGCCGGAATTAATGCTATTGGATATCTGGATGCCTGATATTGACGGCATCAGTCTGCTCAAAGAATGCAAGGAAGATAGCGATAATTTTCCAGTGATCATGATGTCCGGTCACGGCAGCGTGGAAACTGCAGTGGAAGCAACTCGTTTAGGTGCTTATGATTTTCTTGAAAAGCCGTTGACACTGGCAAAATTGTTACTCACAGTGGAGCATGCACTTGAAGCACATAAACTGGATAGAGAAAATCAGGGAATGCGTCAGCAGCTTTTTGCTGTCGATGAACCGGTTGGTAAAAGTAAGGTCAATCAAGCTTTATATCAAGAAATAGAACAAATAGCCCAGCATGATTCCAGAGTGTTGTTTGTTGGTGAGCCGGGTAGTGGAAAAAGTAAATATTCACGCTTGTTACAGTATAAAAGTAACCGCTCTGAACAGCCCTATATTGAACTTGGGGTGGCTACTTTAGACATTGATAACTCAGCAAGAGAACTCTTTGGTTCTGAAGCAGATGGTAAGATTTATTATGGTCTGTTGGAGCAAGCTCGTGGAGGAACACTTTATATTGATGATATCGGTGATATGGACTTAGCGACTCAGGGGCTGTTATTAAGTACCTTAGAAACAGGAAAGTTTCATCGCATTAGCGGCAACGACTCTATTATGCTTAATTGCCGCATTATTACCGCATCTCACTACTCTCTGGAGCAATTAGTGAAACAAGGTAAGTTTAAATCAGAACTTTATTTTCAATTAAATGTATTACAGGTAAAAATACCACCGCTGCGAAAACATTGTGAAGATGTGCCAGATTTATTGAATTATTATCGGGACCGATTTGTTCAGCAGGAACAATTTAATTATCGTAGTTTTTCCATTGCCGCCTTAAATAAACTCAGAAATTATAACTGGCCGGGTAATTTGTTAGAGTTAAAAAATCTGGTGCAGAGACTTTTAATTGCATCTGATGAAGAAAACATTACTCTGGATGAAGTTGAAAGTAGTATAGAATATCAGCTTCAAAGTCAGGGAAGTAGCGGCTTAAATGAGTTGGCTAGTTATGATAGTGCACTGAAATCCCTCTTTACTTATCCACTCAAAGAAGCAAGAGAACTGTTTGAAAAAGCTTATCTTGAAGAAAAACTGATTGCAGTTGGAGGCAGTGTTGGTAAAGTGGCGCAATTAGCCGGTGTAGAGCGAACTCATTTATATCGTAAAATGAAGACACTGGGTATTGATGCTAAAAAAATTGCAAAAAAAAGTAAATAAACTGGAAAAACACTGGCGTTATGAAAATTTTAATTTTAGGTGCAGGTCAGGTCGGCTCATCGTTAGCTGAAAACCTGGCTAATGAAGACAATGATATTACTGTTGTTGATTTAGACGGTCGCAACCTGGCTACTTTGCAGGACAGACTGGATATTCGTACCGTAAGAGGGCGTGGTTCACATCCGGATATCCTGAATCAGGCAGGCTGTGATGATGCTGATATGGTGATTGCTGTTACTAATAGCGATGAAACCAATATGATCGCTTGTCAGATTGCTTATACTATTTTTCATACTCCTATGAAAATTGCACGGGTTCGTTCCAATCAGTATTTAAAGTATAAGCAGCTGTTTTCCAATGAAGCATTGCCAGTTGATGTGTTAATCAGCCCGGAACAATTAGTGACGGATTATATTAAACGCCTGATTGCCTATCCCGGTGCTCTTCAGGTATTGGATTTTGCTGGTGGTCTGGTACAGTTAGTTGCCGTCAGAGCATTTCAGGGCGGCCCTTTATTAGGGCATGAACTACAGGAACTTCGTGATCATATGCCCAGTGTCGATACTCGGGTTGCTGCTATTTATCGTAAAGGAAAGCCTATCATTCCTACGGCAGACACTATTATTGAGGAGCATGATGAGGTGTTCTTTATTGTTGATCGGCGCCACACGAAAAAAGTTATGTCCGAACTCAGACGGGTTGATAAACCGTTTAAACGTATTATTATTGCTGGTGGTGGTAATATTGGCAAACGTCTGGCCGGAGCATTGGAAAGTCGTCTTCATGTAAAGATAATAGAACATAATCAGGCCAGTGCCAGAATGTTATCTGAGGAACTCGAAAAAACGATTGTGTTACTGGGTGATGCCTCTGATGAAGAGTTATTAATTGAGGAAGACATTGAGGGCACCGATGTGTTTTGTGCTTTGACCAATGATGATGAAGCGAATATTATGTCCGCATTATTGGCAAAACGTCTTGGTGCTCGAAAAGTCATGGCCTTAATCAATCGGGCGGCTTATGTTGATTTGGTTGAAAGCAGCGGCGATATTGATATTGCGATCTCACCTCAGGAGGCAACTATCGGTAGCCTGCTTGCTCATGTCCGCAGAGGTGATGTGGAAATGGTGCACTCATTACGAAAAGGTGCTGCTGAGGCCATTGAAGCAATTGCTCATGGTGATAAGAAAACATCAAAAGTCGTGGGTCGTGCGATTGAAGAAATTCCCTTGCCGCCGGGAACCAATATCGGTGCTATTGTACGCTCAGGTGAGGTAATCATTGTGCATCATGATACCGTGATAGAATCGGAAGACCATGTTATTTTATTTTTGATCAATAAACGCCATATTAGTGATGTAGAACGACTTTTTCAGGTCGATGTTACTTTTATTTAACTTTTATTCAAGCTTTTAATTTAACCTATGCAGCCACTCGTTATTTTACGTATTATCGGTTTATTATTGATGATATTCAGCACCACTGTGATACCCTCTATTGGCGTATCATTGTGGTATAACGACTCAGAAACCAGCACCTTTATTAATGCTTTTATGGTTATTCTGCTCAGTGGTTTTTTTATCTGGCTGCCGGTTAAAAACCGACGTCGAGAACTGCGCATTCGTGATGGCTTTGTCGTTGTTGTCCTGTTCTGGTTTGTTTTTGGCCTGGTTGGAGCTTTACCACTTTATCTCTCACACAGTCTGCAGGCAAATTTTACCGATGCTTTATTTGAATCTATTTCAGCACTGACGACCACCGGAGCTACTGTTTTTACCGGCCTGGATGATTTGCCTCGATCTATTCTCTATTATCGACAGCAACTACAATGGCTTGGAGGTATGGGGATCATTGTTTTAGCCGTTGCGGTATTGCCTATGTTAGGAATTGGAGGCATGCAGTTGTACCGTGCTGAAACCCCAGGGCCAATCAAAGATAATAAACTAACGCCGAGAATTACTGAAACTGCCAAAGCTCTCTGGTATATTTATCTGGGTCTGACTATTTCCTGTGCTGCAGCCTATTGGTTTGCAGGTATGACACCCTTTGATGCCATTGGCCATAGTTTTTCTACGGTGGCTATTGGTGGTTTTTCAACTCATGATGCTTCAATTGGTTATTTTAATAATCAGTTGATTGAAGTGATTGCCAGTTTTTTTATGCTGTTAGCCGGAGTCAACTTTGCCTTGCACTTTAGTGCCTTACGCTTACAGAGTCTAAAACCCTATTTATTTGATGTTGAGTTTCGTCTATATCTGGCGCTGTTAGGCGTGGCTTCAATGATCTCTGTTCTCTATCTGCATTTTACCTCGACGTTTGAAACATGGGACAATGCATTACATCATGGTATTTTTCAAACTATTTCAATTGGTACTACTGCAGGTTTTACCACCTCTGATTATTATAACTGGCCGGGATTTTTACCTGTCATGCTGCTTTTTTTAAGCTTTGTTGGCGGTTGTGCGGGTTCAACTGGTGGTGGTATGAAAGTTATCCGCTTTATTTTATTATTTAAGCAGGGAGTGAGAGAAATTTTTCGCCTTATCCATCCCAATGCACAGATTCCTGTGAAAATTGGTGGTAAAGTAATGCCTGAAAACGTCAGTAATGCCATCGGGGGATTTTTTGCTTTGTATGTTGCCAGTTTTAGTATCATGATGCTGTTATTAATGGCTTCAGGCCTAGATCAGGTCACGGCATTTTCTGCATTAGCGGCGTGCTTAAATAATCTAGGTCCCGGCCTGGGGGATGTTGGGGCTAACTATGAGGGGATTAATGATTTTTCTAAATGGGTTCTTTGCTTTGCAATGTTGTTAGGTCGTTTGGAAATATTTACTCTTTTAGTTATACTGACACCATCATTCTGGCGACGTTAGAATACGTGTTGTTCAAAAAAATATGTAACCATGGGCTTAACAAGCGTTATTTAGGAATACACACTGAATAGTTACAAAAATATAAAATAAAAAGTATGCAAGAAATAAGATCAAAATGGAATAATCGTTATGAAGCAGTCCATGTTCCAAACCAGGTAATTGAGGTACTTGAACTGAATCAACATTTATTACCTGCTCAGGGTAAATCTCTCGATCTGGAGTGGACTGGGGGGGGAATGCCTTAAGGATGGCTGAACTGGGGTTTGAAAGCCATGCATGGGATATTTCTGATTCGGCTATTGAAAAAGTACAAGAGTTTGCTTAAGAACGCCAACTGAGTTTATCAACCAGGCAATGTGACATTAGTCAGTATGAACAGTAAAAAAAAATGCTTGAAGAAGGATTTGATGTTGTTATCGTCAGTCGCTTTTTATTACGTGATATTATGCCGTCTCTTATTTTAGCTCTCAGGCCGGGCGGTTTGATTTTCTACCAGACATTTGTGCAGGATAAAGTTTTATCTGAAGAAGGGCCCAAAAATAATCATTTTCGTTTACACCCTAATGAACTCATTAAACTTTTTTTAGGCTTAACCTTGCGTTATTATCGTGAAGAAGGGATACAGGGTGATATTGAAAAAGGCCTTCGAAATGAAGCCAAGCTGGTCGCACAAAAAAATTAGTCTGTTTATACCTATCTATTTATCTGTAAAAATTTAAACTCTTGAAATGGATTCAGAGATAAGAATTTAAAAATACTAGTTTTGACCTTAGGCGAAAAATTAGCACATCCTTATATAATTTAGTATGTGCGTAAAGCGGCTATTTCATAAGTCAAATAAAATGCGGGTTACTATTTAAAATCATAATTTTGATCAGTCCTTAACTAAGTCGCTAATTGTACAAAACAGCGATTTGAAGAAATTTCATCTACCCTGAATTCTAGTAAAAAGCAGACATTCCAAAATCAATAAAATATGAAGTGTTATGATATTTACTGAAAACTACAATTGCCTTGTTCTAGCCAAACTGCGACATTTTAATACGAAGATGAATATGCTGCTTTTGACCCAGAGTAATGGAAAATAATAAGCGGCCATTCCAGATAGCGAAAAATCAGTTCATCAAGTATGTGCCATTGGGCAAAAGCGGGTATATGGCAACGTGGATTTTATGATCATGCTTTACGTGATGAAGAGAATGTTCGACAGATTGCCCGTTATATTGTGGTTAATCCATTACGAGTTGGCATAGCAAAGAACATTAGGTGATTATTCACTATGGGATGCAATTTGCTTAGATTAAAAAAAGGCGAATGTTTTTGTAATAAAAAGAGCTTCTACAGGGAAAACAATAAGATTCTTTATTGCTTATGATTTACTAAGTGTAGGGGTGAATTTATTCGCCCCTACAATTGAACCAACATAAGTACGTGATATTCAAAGAACCATTAAATATGAAAAAAACAAACTTTAAAATTGTTATACCGGCTCGTTATGCTTCCTCAAGGTTGCCGGGCAAGCCATTAAGGCTGATTGCGGGCAAACCTATGATTCAGCATACTTATGAACGTGCCTTGCAAAGTCAGGCTGAAGAAGTGCTTATTGGCACAGATGATCAGCGTATTATTGATGCTGCCAGTCAATTTACTGATGATATAGTCATGACTTCGCCTGATCATGCTTCCGGAACTGAGCGTCTGGCAGAAGTATTAGCACTTAAAAACTGGGACGAGAACACTATTATCGTCAATGTTCAGGGCGATGAGCCTCTGCTTGCTCCGGCACATATAGAGCTGCTTGCCGAGGCACTGAAAAATAACACAAAAGCCGGTATGGTAAGACTGGCAAGACCAATAAATAATATAGCAGAAGTGTTTGATCCCAATGTGGTAAAAGTGCTTATGGATCACCAGGGCTATACTCTGTATTTCTCCCGGGCGGTACTCCCCTGGTTAAGAGACTCCTTTACTATGCAGGCAGTTGAGCAGCAAGAGGTAAAAGCTCTTACTAAAGAAGCAAACTGGTATCGGCATATTGGCATGTATGCCTATCGTGGTACGGCACTACAGCAATATATGACATTACAACCCTGCATGTTGGAAAAAACAGAGTCTTTAGAACAATTGAGAGTGTTGTACAATGGTATCGGCATTCATGTTTCTATTGTTCATGAAGAACCCGGTCATGGTGTAGATGTTGAAGCTGATATAGAAAAAGTTGAGCTGTTACTAAAGCAACAAATATAAGTGCTATCAATATCACTTATTATTCTAAATAACCAAAAAGGCTAATAACATTATGGCTAATCAGCAAAGCCAATCCCCTATGCTTTTAATTGCCAAAGAATCCCTGACTGAACAAGCCAAAGCACTGATCAATATGTCAGAAGATCTGGGTGATGAATTTGCCAGGGCCGTCCATTTGATTATGCAGACAAAAGGGCAGGTGGTTGTTTGTGGTATGGGGAAATCAGGTCTGGTGGGGCAAAAAATGACAGAGAGCTTTGCCTCCACTGGAACCCCCAGTTTTTTTATGCATCCGGCAGAAGCATTTCATGGTGATCTGGGTATGCTGATGCGTGACGATTTACTGATTCTGATCTCCTATACCCATGACCTATGGAAATGCTTGATTTTTATAGAGAAGAAGATCAAAATTATCCAATGACGCAAATTACTCTCACAGCCCATGAAAAATCAGCTCTAGAAATGCA
>JAIVER010000062.1 GCA_023864145.1 Thiohalomonas sp.
GAGCTGATTTTTCATGGGCTGTGAGAGTAATTTGCATCATTGGATAATTTTGATCTTCTTCTCTATGAAAATCAAGCATTTTCATAGGTCAGGGGTATAGTTGTCTGCTTTTTATAAAACTGTCCTTGATACCGATTCATTCCTTATTAAACAGCCTCCTGATGCTTGTGTTTACCGGTCTTATTCATTAATATGCTAAGCAGCATTTTTATCATAAACCCATTAACGAATTTAGGTCCTATGTCTGAAACTATTTTCCAGGATGACGCCGTTGAATCGCTGCCGATTAAAACATTTACTGAACAGGCCTACCTGGAATATTCCATGTATGTCATTCTTGATCGGGCTCTGCCACATATTGGCGATGGTTTAAAGCCGGTTCAAAGACGGATCATCTATGCGATGTCTGAGCTGGGTTTAAAAGCAACGGCCAAACATAAAAAATCTGCCAGAACAGTCGGTGATGTACTGGGTAAATACCACCCGCATGGCGATAGTGCCTGTTATGAAGCAATGGTACTTATGGCACAGCCTTTTACCTACCGTTATCCTCTGGTAGACGGACAGGGTAACTGGGGTTCTCCTGATGATCCTAAATCCTTTGCTGCCATGCGTTACACCGAATCAAAATTGTCCGTATTCTCAGAGGTTTTATTGGATGAACTGGGGCAGGGAACAGTTGACTGGGAAGCTAATTTTGATGGTAGTTTAGATGAACCCAGACTGTTACCGGCACAAGTAGCGCATATTTTATTAAATGGTACGACGGGTATTGCAGTTGGCATGGCCACCGATATCCCGCCTCATAATCTCAATGAAGTTATTGATGCCTGTATTCTATTACTGGAATCACCAACGGTCACTATTGAACAGCTCTTTGAGCACATTAAGGGGCCGGATTATCCGACTGATGCGGAAATCATTACCTCCAGAGAGGATATTTTAAAAATATACCAGACGGGACATGGCTCTATCCGTATGCGCGCCTGCTATGAAAAAGAAGGTAACGATATTATCATTACGGCTTTACCGCATCAGACTTCGGGCAGTAAAGTACTGGAACAAGTTGCCGCACAGATGCAGGCTAAAAAGTTACCCATGGTGTCTGATCTCAGAGATGAATCCGATCATGAGAACCCTACTCGATTGATCATTGTTCCTCGTTCTAACCGAATTGATATCGAGCAACTCCTGCAGCATTTATTTGCTAGCACTGATTTGGAAAAGTCCTATCGTGTCAATATGAATATGATTGGCCTGGATGGTCGTCCACAAGTCAAAGATCTGAAAATGATCCTTGAGCAGTGGCTGATGTATCGCTTTGAGACCGTGCGTCGACGTTTACAGTATCGTCTGGATAAGGTGAATGAACGTCTGCATTTACTTGATGGTTTCCTGATCGCTTTTTTAAATATTGATGAACTGATCCATATTATTCGTACTGAAGATAAGCCGAAGCCGGTATTGATGGAGGGCTTTTCTTTAAGTGATATTCAGGCAGAAGCGGTACTGAATCTGAAATTACGTCATCTGGCCAAATTGGAAGAAATGAGGATCCGTGCTGAGCAGGAAGAATTACAGACAGAGAAAGACTGGCTGACTAAAACTCTGGGATCACGCCAGCGGATGAAAACATTAATAAAGAAAGAGCTTAAAGCTGCAGTTAAAAAGCATGGTGATAAAAGACGTTCACCTCTGGTTTCTCGTGAAGTTGCCAAAGCAATGGATGAAACTGATTTACTGGGTGCTGATTCCATTACCGTTATACTTTCTGAAAAAGGCTGGATCCGTGCAGCCAAAGGGCATGATACAGATGCTGCAGCGCTTAACTATAAGGCAGGTGATGCCTATAAAACCAGTACTCAGGGAAAGACTAATCAACAAGTGGCTATTCTGGATAGTATGGGTAGAAGTTATTCACTGCCTGGTTATACTTTACCATCAGCAAGAGGACAGGGGGAGCCGTTAACCGGTCGTATTACCCCGGCAGGTAATATGTCTTTTATTAGTCTCTTAATGTCAGCTAATGAGGAACAGCTTTATTTATTCAGCACTGATGCAGGTTATGGCTTTATCGCTAAACTCAGTGATATGTTTACTAAGAATAAAAAAGGCAAACCCATGATTAAGGTCTCTGCCGGTGCTAAAGTTATGGAGCCCATCCCGGTGACTAATATGGAAACTGATAAAGTGGTTGCGGTAAGTAATGAAGGGCGCCTGTTAATCCATTCTTTATCAGAGTTACCAGTGCTGGCAAAAGGCAAGGGAATAAAAATTATTTCTATTCCAGCATCACGGGTGGCTGAGCGTGAAGAATTCGTAGAGCATATTAGAATCTTGCCCGAAGGAGAAAAATTGACGATTATCTCAGGTAAA
Organism: Thiohalomonas sp.; assembly: GCA_023864145.1. Taxonomy (GTDB): domain Bacteria; phylum Pseudomonadota; class Gammaproteobacteria; order GRL18; family GRL18; genus GRL18. The sequence continues at coordinate 2,377 of JAIVER010000062.1, forward strand.
CGTCATCTGACATTAAAAGTAGCTGATTTGGAAAATTATATACATGAGCGTGGTCGACGTGGTAATAAATTACCCAGAGGGCTGCAGAAAGTTGATGATATGTATGTTGGAGAAAAAGAGGACTAAAATAAGCGCTTGTTTAAGAAAAGCTGGAAAAGTCAAAGTCCATTGATTCGCTGGCCTCCTGCAAGAAGTGTCCCTGGATATACTGTGCGCCTGATTGCCAGATGAGGGATAAAGAACCTGCTGCTTCCACAAAAGGCACAATTGTCTTAACATCTAATTGATTTGCCTGAGCACAGGTCAGGGTTAATTCAGTGAGTTTATCAGCATTGGTTGAAATGTTTTTTAGCAGTTCACCATCTAATTTGAGAAAATCAGCTTTAATATGTTTTAGTAGAGCAAATGCATTTTCTTCTTTGCCAAAGTGTTCAAAAGAAAATTTACATCCTAGTTGCTGTAATTGTTTAGACAATAGTTGAGTTTGACGAAGATTTTCTGCTGCCTGTTGTACTATAACCTGGAATATCACGGACTCAGCATCCAGTTGGTAACGTTCAAGATTATGTTTGACCCAGGAGATAAATTTATCATCATTGAGCGAAGCAGTGGTGAGTTTAATGATAAAACGGTTCTTATGCCCTGCTTCTAGTCGCTCGGCAAGCGTTCGCATTGCTTCAGCGATGACCCAGCGATCAATATGAAGTGAGTCATTTGATGCTTCTAAGGGAGTTAAAAATTCATGTGGAAGAATGATATCCCCTTGCTCATTGCGTAAGCGAATAAAAATCTCAAAATTTTCACTGCCTTCACCTAATAAGCTGACAAAGGGCTGAAAAACAAGAAACATCCGTTTTTGCTTTATGGCATTTTTGACTTCATTGCTCCAAAATTTAGAGAGTTGCTGATTGTTCATCTCACTGGCATCAGGGATATGTAAATGGACTTGATTACCCCCTTTTTCAATGGCTATAGTGCATGCTTTACGAACATCAGTAAGAATGCTTTGTGCACTATTACTGGATGAATCTATTATTGATATACCTATGCTGCAAGTTGGTGTGATGCTTTTATTGCTGACTTCAGCAATATGATCATCGACTGTTTTGCGTATGTTTTCTGCTATTTGTAATATGTGTTTTTCATCATCTGTGTTGACAATAGCGCTAAATCGATATGATTCAAAACGAGCTAGAGAGCTGTCATTAGTTATCGTATTTTTTAGCAAATGGGCAATATCAATGATGATCTGATCGCTATTAATGTCACCTAACTTTTCATTAATGGCAATAAATTTGTCCAGCGTAATAAATAATATGTAGGAATTATTATGATTGTTGCGAGCATCTTCTATTGTTTTTTCTAATAAATCTAAGAAATAGCGACGATTATATAAGCCTGTTTCCTGGCATTGACTATTTAGTGCTGCCAGTTTTTGTTGTAGTTTTTCCTGAACTTTGTGATTGATGCCCTCACTACGAATAATAATTTGTATGCAGTCTTCACCTGACATACTTGCAGGTTGAAACTCCATCTTTATTTGAAACTCGGTGCCATCATCTTTTATGCTGATAACGTTAAGAGTATTTTCTTTTTTTGTGTTATCTATAGTGAACTTGTCGAATTCAGAATAATAGCGTAATGATTCTTTTAACTTAGCGCCATCATTTGCTGAAACCAGGTCCATAATGGGGATTGCTTCAATATCATCACGGCTTTCATAACCAAACATTTTGTAGTAGGGATCATTTGATAAAATATGCATGCCTTCATGAATATAAGCTATTGCATCACGAGAGCTCTCTATGAGGTGTTGGCAGCGGTTTTCGGAGTCTTTAAGTTGTTGACTTAATATGCGTTGAGTGCGAAATGCTTTTAATGCTGCAAATTCTTTTTTGACAGTGTGACCGATTAATTCTTTTGAATTTTCGTCAATGATTGCGTTGATGCCCTGATTGAGCAGGTTTAAAGCTTCCTTTGCTGTCACATTAGCAATGAGGATTATGACACTATTATTTTTTTGTTCGCTTGTTAATTTTTTTAATGCAGTGGATATATCAAAGTCAGTGATGCCATTGGTAAATAAGATAATATCATAGTTTTTTTTATTGATTGCCTCATCAAATAATACGGTGCTGGAAATAATTTTAGGACGTAAAGTCAGCCCATTATTTCGTAAAGAATTACTTGTCTCAATCGCATCATTTTCTGAAGGGTTGACTAATAATAATTGAATTATATCGTTTTGTTTCACTTACTATCCTGCAATAATTATTTCTACTTAAAGTGCTATGAAAGATAAATTATAAGTCATCCCAAATTGAATCAAAATCTGTGTCGCTATCAAGTGAAAAAGTGTCTTCAGTTGCTTTTTCAGTAGTCGTTTTTTTTGTGCTCTTATAAAAATCTTCAGCCAAACTGTATTTGAATCGTGAAAAGTGAGAAGTGGTTTCCAATGTATCCAGAAGAACGACTTTAGATTTAACAGTGGTGATATTAGCATTCATTAGTCGATACTCATCTAACATGACTTGATCTCTTGCTTCATAGCCTAATGCGGTAGTGACTAATGTTTTGGGTTGTTTCAAAATAGGAATTGCAGGTAATAAAATGGCACGAGACTTCATGCCTTCCTGCATGCTGAGAAATTTTGCAATGCTGACAGCAAGGGCATTTGGAGCGATAATTTGAACGCCAATTTGAACTTTATTGTCCGCTAAAGATTTTAACCAACGAATAGTACCAACAAACCAGTAGCCTTCTTTGTGTTGTGTCTCATGAGTAATCGCCATAATTTCGCCGACTTTTGCATTGATAGAACCACTATGATCCCATAAAAGACAATATCCGCCAATACTTTCATTAAGCATTTCCCATTCTTGATAATCTCTTGAGTTGAGCTGCTGTTGCGAAAGATCCTGGTCCTCATTATCTCTATTATCACCATTATTGCTGCTTAAGGAAGTATTCTGGAAGATTTCTCCCCAAATATCAGTGACTTTTACCGTTGATTCAATAGTGAGTGAGCTGAAAGATGGATGATCTTTTAGTTCCAGAGTTTTTGTTGTTTCTGATGGGGATGATTGCAGCCATTCAGGTTCATTATAGCTATTTAATACAAAGTGAACATTATTCAGACCAATAGCTACTTTTAATTTTGATTTTGCCGGGCGTCGACTATGTTGTCGAGTAGGTGTTATCCCCCAGGAAAGTGATAATTGCTTTAACAATTCACCATTAATTTCTGTGGTTTGAATTTTCGGGCCGTCAAAATGCTCAAAAAGGTGCTTATAATCCAGTTTTGATGTGTTTAATGTCCACAGAGCCGTTTTATCTGTTACATCCTGAAATGTGACAAATGCCGGGTGAGAATCAGTGGATAAATCAATGACTAAGGCATCTTTATCATCGCTATTTATATGCTGATGTATGTCTGCTAAAGAAGACCATTCTTCCAGTTGATTGAAAATAGAATAGATATGATGCTGCGCCATACGATAGGGATCAGCAATAGACACCAGTAAAATTTGTAAATAGAGCGTTTTAATTGAAGTTTCTTTGGTAAACTTCAATGAAGGGTCAGGGACTTTTTTGTTCAGTAACTTTTCTTTGTCGGCAAATAAAAATAATTGATGTAGTTCTAACCAAAGTGCTTTTTTCGGTGAACTGTAGAATTGATAATAGGCAATTAGCAATAGACTATGATGACGGATGATTCGTGTAAGAATCAGAGCCATTAACTTGCGCTTACCAGGACATAGAAAAAATATTCGGCAATTCATTAAATCTCTCAATGCACATTTATAACCAATACTAATTTGCCTGTGTAATTTTTGAATTAATGTGGCGATACGCTTGTGTTTTTCAGTGAGAGGGAATTTTCTATTTAAGTTCAGCTTTTTTAAGTTTGAAGCTAATTCGGTAATAGGTTCATGGATTTTTTCTAGAAAATAAAGCCGCTTTTTGTAAGAGACTATTTGGCTGTTAGTACTTTTTAATGCGTTATATATAGTTTTGGTCGCGACACGGATATTGGCCATAGGCAGACTGTCATACCATGTATCAACCGCACTCATCTGGAGGTTGAATGCTGATTTTTCAGGTTTTGTCTGTTCTGGCAGATGTTTAAATAAAGTGTGCTCAGTCGTTTGCAAAACATTTCTCCATGATAAAAAAGTCTATGAAACAGTAAGTTAGCGATCCTTGCTTTGTGTTGTTGCACTAATATTCATAGCTATTACCCTAAAAAAATCAGCAACTAACAATAACAGAGTCTAGAATTATATCACCTTTAGTTACTTTTGAAAGTTGAAATTAACTTAACTAAAGTTTAGAGTTTCACATTCCTCAAAAGAGGAAAAAAATTTAAAAGTTGACAAAAAAAAGGCGGTATCGTTGCCGCTCCTAATAAAAATTCCTTTTGAAAAGAAAAAAGCAATTTTTATTAGGAGCGGCCTCTAG
>JAIVER010000063.1 GCA_023864145.1 Thiohalomonas sp.
TTACCGAGCATTGGAAAATCATTAGATTCTCGAATTAATGATAATTTCCAAGTGTTCGATCCTGCATTTTCAAGTTGATTGGGTATAGTTAGAAAAATAAGTGAGCATAGCCTTAACGGTGGTAATTTAGAAATATTTGCTGAGTAGTTATCTTTATCAGCAGCTTCAATTTAACAAAAAGAGAGTCGACTATTTGCCTGAAAATTAAATAAACGGTATTATTAGCCCTCGACGCATATCTGTATGGGAGAGAATGATTTTTTATAAATCATCACCGAAGGCGCAACTCACCCGGAAACGCTCAGGTTTCAGAACTGTACAGACTCAGGAATTTATCTATAATTCCTCCTTGACTCTGGAGAGAGATTGTAAAAATATCAATCCACCGAAGGGGCTCAAGCTCTCAGGTAGTTGGACAGAGGGGTGAAAATAATCACTTTTTCGGTATTAATTAGTATCAATAATTACCGGGAGTAAAGTGACTATCTTCAAGTGCAAGATGAAATTTTTTTATTCATGCGGCCCTAAGTACACTATTGTTAAATATTGAGACAGCGTAAAAATGAGCATAGAGTCAGATATATCTCCTCAGCAGGTTAATAATACTCTGCACACGCAGACTTTAAAAACAACTCCGGCAAAACGTATTATCCCTATTTTTGATCATTCGAATAAACCCAATTCATCTCGAATGCCGACTTATATTCGCCAGGCATTAACGGATAAAACTCACTTTTCTGAAACAGCATCTAGTGTACATGATAATAAACTGGTCACTGTCTGCGAAGAAGCCCATTGTCCTAATCGCAATGAATGCTGGAATCGCGGTACTGCCACTTTTATGCTGCTGGGTGATATCTGCACTCGCGCCTGTGGTTTTTGTGCGGTTAAAACAGGCTCTCCCGATAGTGTCGATCAGTCAGAGCCTGCCCGAATTGCTCAGGCAGTAGCAGAAATGGGATTAGATTTTGTGGTGCTGACTTCTGTTAATCGTGATGAACTGCCGGAGGCTGGGGCAAGCATTTTTGCCAATACCTTACTTGAATTACGAAAAATGAACCCTGCCATTGGCGTAGAATTTTTAACCCCTGATTTTAGAAATTGTCAGGAAAAAGCCGTTGATATTGTGACTAAAATTCTAGCGATTGCTCCCTATGCAGGTGAAGCGGTTATACGTTTAATCTGGGGGCATAATATTGAAACAGTGCCGTCTTTATATAAAGAAGTGCGTAAGGGTAGTAAATATGAACGTTCATTAGAAATGCTGCGCCTTGCTGCCGAAGTGGCACAGCTAGAAACCAAGTCCTCGATTATTTTAGGGCTGGGAGAAACAGAAGATGAAGTCTACCAGGTGATGCAGGACTTACGAGCTAATCAGGTAAGCAGAATTGCATTGGGGCAATACCTCAGACCCACTCGATATCACCTGCCTGTAAAAGAATATCTGCCATTGGAGCAATTTGCAGAATATGAAAAAATGGCTCAGGAACAGGGCTTTAGCTGGGTAAAATCCGGTCCTATGGTACGTTCATCGTATCATGCTGAAGATTAAGCAGAACATTCATTAAAAAGTGAACAATTGACTATGACTACAAAGCAAACAACTCTTAAAGAAACACCGCTGATTAAAGCACACCAGACTATGGGCGCCAAACTGGTTAATTTTGGCGGCTGGAATATGCCTATCCACTACGCCTCACAAATTGATGAACATCATCAGGTGAGAAGCGATGCGGGTATGTTTGATGTCTGCCACATGGCCATTGTCGATTTACGCGGCTGTGAGGTGATTGCTTATCTGGCAAAGCTGCTGGCTAATGATGTGGCAAAAATTGCGGACAAACCGGGTAAAGCACTCTATAGCTGTATGCTCAATAACAGTGGTGGTGTAATAGATGATCTGATCATCTATTCTATGGAGCCGGCATGGGTACGAGTGATTGTCAATTCCTCCACCAGAGAAAAAGACATTGCCTGGATGCGTACCCAGATTGGTACCATGCCCGTCGATCTCAATGAACGTGATGATTTAGCCATGATTGCCGTGCAAGGTCCGAATGCCAGAAATTTAGCTACTCAGGCCCTGGGTGATGAGATTGCAGGAGCTGACGAACTAAAGCCATTTAATGCACTATTAATCAATGCGGGTGCTGATAATGAACGCTTTGTGGCTCGTACTGGTTATACCGGTGAAGATGGTTATGAAATTGTCTGTGCCAATGATCAGGCCGAAAGCATGTGGAACCTGTTAGCTGATGCCGCTGTCAAACCCTGCGGCTTAGGTGCTCGTGATACTCTGAGACTTGAGGCGGGTATGAATCTTTACGGCAATGATATGGATGAAACTCAATCGCCATTAGAAAGCGGTCTGAGCTGGACGGTTGACTTTAGCAATGAGCAACGTCAATTTAATGGTCGTGAGGCACTGGAGAAACAAAAGGAGCAGGGCTTAAAGTATAAATTTGTCGGTCTGATCCTCAAGGGTAAAGGTGTTTTGCGTGCCCATCAAAAAGTGCTGCTTGAAGGTGCCGCAGATGGCAGCAAAGAAGGCGAACTGACTAGCGGCAGTTTTTCTCCCACCATGCAGCAGGCCATAGGCTTTGCCCGGGTACCGCTTGAGACCGGTGATACCTGTCTGGTTGAAATACGCAAAAAACAACTGGCAGCACAGGTGGTTAAATTACCATTTGTACGTCAGGGTAAAGTCTTAGTCGAATAAATTTACGTACAACTAAAAATACAAGGTAAAGAAAATGAGTGATATACCACAGGAATTAAAATACACAGCATCCCATGAATGGGTTCGTATTGAAGATGACGGTACTTTAACCGTAGGCATTACTGAACATGCTCAGGCTCTGCTAGGCGATATGGTGTTTGTTGAACTGCCTGATGTGGGTGATGATTTTGAAGCAGAGCAGGATTGTGCTGTGCTTGAATCAGTGAAGGCGGCATCGGATATTTATTGCCCGATTGAAGGTCAGATTGTTGCGGTCAATGAAGAGTTGGAAGATGCTCCAGAGCAGATTAATGTTAATGCTTATCATGAAGGCTGGATTTTCCGTATACAGCCTGTTAATGCCGATCATATTGATGAGCTGATGGGACCTGATGAATATGCTGAGCTGGTTGAATCTGAATCCCACTAAATCAACAAGAGTTCAACAAGAATAAAGCCAAGATAAGAGTTTGAGATAAAAAATGCCCTATATACCCCATACACCGAATGAAGTAGAAGAAATGCTTCGCGTCATTGGCGCAGAATCCATTGATGATCTGTTTGACGAAATTCCACAAGAGCTGCGTATTGATCTGGAAAAAAGCACTGGCCTGAATCCTATCCCATTAGGTAAGTCTGAAATGGCTGTGCAGCGCCAGTTGTCAGAAAAAGCGATGCTTGATGGTACACCTTTATGTTTTGCTGGTGGTGGCGCGTATGAGCATCATATTCCTGCTGCATTATGGGAACTGGCTACTCGAGGTGAATTTTATTCGGCTTATACACCTTATCAGGCGGAAGCGAGTCAGGGTACATTACAGGTCATCTATGAATTTCAAAGTATGATTGCCAACCTGACGGCAATGGATGTGTCTAATGCTTCTTTGTATGACGGTGCTTCCGGTTTAGCAGAGGCTGTTTTAATGGCAGTGCGTGCTAACCGTAAGGCAAAATCAAAACGAATATTGATGCCTGAATCCGTTTCTCCGGTCTATCGTCAGGTTGTTGAAACAATAGTAAAAAATCAGGGTATTACACTGGAATTGATTGCTATTGACCAGACAACAGGCACTATTAATCGAGAACATGCTCAACAGCAGTTGCATAATGATGCAGCATTCGCCGCATTAGTCATACCTCAGCCTAATTATTTCGGCTCTCTTGAAGAGGTTCATCAACTGACAGATTGGGCATATAAACAAGGTGCTCTGGTGATAGCGCAAGTAAATCCGACGGCATTAGCATTATTGGCGGCACCGGGAAACTGGGGTGAGAACGGTGCTGATATCGCAGTAGGTGAAGCTCAGCCTCTGGGTATTCCTCTGTCATCAGGCGGGCCTTATATTGGTTTTATTGCCTGTAAACAAAAACTGGTGAGACAATTACCCGGACGTATTGTCGGGCGTACGGTTGATTTGGATGATAAGCCGGGATTCACTCTGACACTACAGGCCAGAGAGCAGCATATTCGTCGTTCCAAGGCGACTTCCAATATTTGTACTAATCAGGGATTGCTGGCTACAGCAGTCACGCTATATCTTTCTTTTCTAGGTACGGATGGTCTGCAAAAAGTAGCGGCTTCCTGTGTGGCGAATACACAAAAATTAATCGCTCTGTTAGAAAAAAGCCCAGAAATTAAGTTCCCTTTTGGTAAGACTGTTTTTCATGAATTTGTGGTGCAATTAGACGTGTCAGTGGATAGCGTTCTGGAGCGTCTGGCAGAAGAAGATATTGTTGGCGGGATTAATCTCTCACAGCAGCAAGTTGCTAGTCAATCAGTCGATGCAAATAAAAATCAATTATTAATTTGTGTGACCGAAACAAAAACAGAAGAAGAATTACGCTTTTTCTCAGAGACGCTTATTGCTATCTGCTCAGAGATCAGCTCTTTATCCAATAGTGAAGGAGAGTTGTCATGAGTAAACGAATTATTGAACAAAATGCGGAAACACTGATCTTTGAACTATCCGATCAAAATCGTCGCAGCAGCTCACTTGCGCCGGATATTGATATTAATGATGCCTGTAATAACCTGCCGGAACATTTACAACGTAAGAAAAAATTACAACTGCCTCAAGTGGGTGAACTACAAGTCGTACGTCATTACACCCGTCTGTCACAAAAGAATTTTTCTATCGATACCCATTTTTATCCTTTGGGTTCCTGTACCATGAAGTATAATCCTCGTGTCTGCAATACTCAGGCACAACTGGCGGGCTTTACTTCACGTCACCCAATGGCACACAGCTCTATGAGTCAGGGCGTGATGAGCTGTATGTTTGATCTGCAGAATATGCTGATGGAAGCCACGGGTATGAAACAGGTATCGCTGACACCGATGGCTGGTGCTCAAGGTGAATTTGCCGGTATTGCCATGATACGTGCTTATCATGATCACAATAAAGAGCTTCAGCCGGATAAAGAGCCAGAGCGCAGTGAAATTATTGTACCTGATGCAGCTCATGGTACCAATCCGGCTACGGCAGTCATGTCTGGTTATAAAGTAAAAGAAATTCCTACCAATGATCAGGGGGATATTGATATTGATGCGTTGGAAAAAATGATTGGCCCGCAAACCGCCGGTATCATGTTGACCAATCCCTCAACATTAGGTGTCTTTGAACGTAAAATTAAACTCATTGCCGATATGATCCATAAGGCTGGTGGTCTGCTTTATTATGATGGCGCTAATCTTAATGCTATTTTGGGTAAAGTTAAACCTGGTGATATGGGTTTTGATGTGATTCATATGAATCTACATAAAACCTTTTCGACGCCCCATGGAGGAGGCGGCCCGGGTTCAGGTCCAATTGGCGTTAGTGAACGCTTACAACCATTTGTGCCGGTGCCAATTGTGGGCCGCAATGAGCAGGGTTATTACTGGATAACAGAAAAACAGCTGCCTTTGAGTATTGGTCGTTTATCGGCATGGATGGGTAATGTGGGTATCTTATTACGTGCCTATATTTATGCCTTGCTATTAGGTCGTAATGGTATGGTGCGTGTTGCTGATTTTGCTACTCTGAATGCCAACTATTTATTAAAACGTTTAATGGAGGCTGATTTTGAAATGGCCTTTCCAGAGCGTCGTGCCAGTAATGAATTTATTCTCACCTTGCGCAAAGAAGCCAAAGAATATGGCACCACTGCTATGGATTTTGCCAAGCGTCTGCTGGATTATGGCTATCATGCACCGACAACTTATTTTCCTCTTTTAGTACCCGAATGCTTTTTAATCGAGCCCACAGAAACCGAAAGCCGGGATGATTTAGATGCCTTTGTGGAAACACTGATCAAGATCAGAGATGAAGCAGAACAATCACCTAATTTATTAAAAGATGCACCTTTTGAGCTGCCTGTCAGACGTTTAGATGATGTCAAAGCTGCTCGTGAACTGGATCTTAACTTTTATTATTCAAAGTGTTAATTTTTAGTTCTTAGAAGACCAGCTCTAATAATAATTGTTATTAGGAATAAAAAACAAAATGAAACCAGGTAAAACAGGGATTGCACGTATTATTGATGCCGGAGGTTATTCATGGCTGGGTTTAAAGGCGGCCTATCAACATGAGGCCGCCTTTCGCCAGGAACTCTTGCTAACAATTATTCTTTTAGCAATGGCAATCTGGCTGGGTGAAAGCGGTATTGAATCAGCTCTAATGATTGGTAGCTTGTTTATTGTTTTAATTGTAGAGATCCTTAATTCTGCCATTGAAGCTGTGGTTGATCGCTTTGGTCCGGAACAACACGAATTGGCAGGAAGAGCTAAAGATATGGGGTCGGCCGCCGTCTTTTTGGCTTTAGCTACTGTTGTTATTCTCTGGATACTTGTTTTAGTCTTTTAGCTATACCCATGACCTATGAAAATGCTTGATTTTCATAGAGAAGAAGATCAAAATTATCCAATGATGCAAATTACTTTCACAGCCCATGAAAAATCAGCTCTAGAAATGCAACATAACCATTTTGGAAATGGAAAAGAACGAGATAGAATCAAAGCCATCCTACTTTGCTCTGAAGGCTGGAAGGTTCCCATGATCGCTCAGGCTTTAA
>JAIVER010000064.1 GCA_023864145.1 Thiohalomonas sp.
GCATTTCTAGAGCTGATTTTTCATGGGCTGTGAGAGTAATTTGCGTCATTAGATAATTTTGATCTTCTTCTCTATGAAAATCAAGCATTTTGATAGGTCATGGGTATAGATGGTTGGCCGGTAAGGTCTGGGGTGCTGAATAGGTACGATCTAATAAAGTTAGGCCAGCTCTTTATGACGTGCGATAACGGCTTCTCGATGTTGTTTAAAGTAATTGGCCAGCTTTTCAACCATATAAACTGAGCGGTGCTGTCCACCAGTGCAGCCTATGGCAACGGTGAGATAATTTCGGTTATTGTCTTCAAAGCAGGGGAACCATTTGTCAACATATTGTCTGATGTCTTCAAACATCTCATCACAACTCTCCTGTTGAGCTAAAAAATCAACAACAGGCTGATCTTTTCCTGTTAACGATCTGAGTGCGGGTTCCCAATGAGGGTTTGGCAGGCAGCGCATATCAAACATCATATCCATATCATCAGGAAGGCCATGCTTGAAACCAAAGGATAAAAATTGTAACGCCATGACTGGCTGGCTGTTCAGATTGATAATATCTTTTATTTTATCGCGCAGTTGATGAACATTGCTGTTGGATGTATCAATTTGTTGATCAGCCTCATCCTGGATCATACTTAGCACCAGTCGTTCTCGATTGATGGCTTCTTCAAGTGATGTTTGCTTATTAGTCAATGGATGTTTACGACGAGTTTCACTAAAGCGTTTGAGTAGAATATTAGTCTGGGCATGAAGAAATAAAACATGACACTTGATTTTGAGTTGTGCAATTGTTTTTGCTATTTTAGCAAAACTGGAAAAATTACTGCCCAGTGTTCTGGCATCAATACTCACAGCAATTTTATCAATATACAGTCGTTCTTTGAGGCTTTTTTCAACCAGCTCAGATAGTAACTCCAGTGGCAGATTGTCGATGCAGTAATAATCCAGATCTTCAAACACTTGTAGTGCAATTGTCTTCCCGGATCCGGATAGACCGCTAACGATTTGTAATTTCATTACTTGATTCCCCTGAACATCCGGTCTTATCTTTAACCTGGAAAAATTGCTTAATTGCAGTGTTAATTATTATCGGTATATTTCTATTTGGGTATAAGTGTATGCCAATACCTGAAACTGAACAACTCTGATAATGCCATTTTTGATAGTTTGCTGTTATTAATAGTTGTTGTGAATTTTGCTGACGAATGATTGCCTGTTGATGCTTGGCTGCAATGAGTTCAATCACTAAGTCAATTGAGTGACCGCGGATAAAGGCCTGTTCACCAATGAGTTCTAACAGGTTGATGATACCCAGATCATGTATATGCATCAGGCCATAAAATCCATCAGGGCAAGCACCTAGTATTTTATTATTATCTGCTGTCAGTTCAGGAGCATCATCACAAATGAGAGCAGCGCCCTGATGGATTAATTGTAAGGCAATCTCTGACTTACCGACCCCGCTGTCACCTATGAGATAAATACCCATGCCGTTAATATGGATAAGCACACCATGTTCAGGAAGTTTTTTCATGGTCAAATTGTCATTGAGAATGAACTCATTAACAGGAAGGCCCAGGTATTAATTAGAGTCATTTTAAACACAGGCATGTTAAATATTAATAAGAATATTGTAAACGCTTTCGGGTGAGCTGGCATTATTAAGAATTTGACGGTTTTCTTTATTACGAAAAAATTCAGCGAGTTTAGCCAGTATCTGCAGATGTTCTTCAGTTGAATGTTCGGGAACCAGAAGTGCAAACAGGAGTTTTACGGGTTCTTTATCGATGGCATCATAATCAACTCCTGTGGATAGACTGATAAAAATGCCAATGGTATCGGTGCATTCTGATAAACGTCCGTGGGGGAGTGCTACACCATGACCAATGCCGGTACTGCCCAGACGCTCCCGGTTGATCAGAGTTTCAAATACTTTATTAGTGCTTAATTCAGGGTAATTATCATTGACGATATGACTGATGCTTTCAAGTACCTTCTTTTTACTACCGGCAGTATTGTTCAGCTGAATTTGATTAATTTTGATAAGATGATTAAATTTCATGACTATCTGGTGAGAAACTGTTTTCTTGAAAGTGAGAAGGTTGAAATTAAAATGCTATTTTTATCTGAATGCATGGACGCTGTCAAATAAAATAGCCTTTAGCCTTTAGCTGGACTATCATCCAGGATTAAAGGTATGCTCAAGACTAAAGGTGGTTTTAAATTATAGCTCGTGTGTTTTAAGACTCACTTCACCGCGGTGGTGGTCAGTCATTTTTTCTTTATGTTTTTTTACCTGGCGATCCAGTTTATCAATTAAACTGTCTATGGCTGCATACATATCTTCTTCAACTGCTTCAGCAAATACTTTACTGCCTTTAACTGTCAGTTTGGCTTCCGCTTTTTGACGTTGTTTTTCTACGCTTAAAATAACATGACTTTTACTAACAATATCAAAATGACGTTCAACACGCTCCATTTTCTGGTTTACGTAATCACGTAGTGAGTCGGTGATATCGATGTGATGTCCGGTTATATCTATTTGCATAAGATTAGCTCCTTGTTTAGCGATGATAAATAATATTTTAGTTCAATAATTTGAAAATAAAAACCTTATTTATCTTTTGTATGCCTTGTAAGTATTCACTTATCAGGCGATATTCTTTCGTTCATTAGAAGGTGCTATTGACATAGATTCGCGATATTTGGCGACTGTACGTCGGGCGACCTTGTAATTCTGCTCTGCCAGCATGATAGAAATTTTGTTGTCGCTTAACGGCTTGCGACTATTTTCTGCGGCAATAAATTTTTTAATAATAGCTCGAATAGCTGTTGCTGAAGCCTCGCCGCCACTTGCGGTGGTGACATGACTGGAGAAAAAGTATTTAAGTTCAAAAACACCTCCCGGCGTATGCATGTATTTTTGTGTAGTGACTCTGGATATAGTGGATTCATGCATTTCTACGACTTCAGCAATATCGGCAAGCACTAAGGCCCGCATGTGTTCTTCACCATATTCAAAGAAATCTCTTTGGAAATCCAGAATACAGCGTGATACTTTTAATAAGGTGTCATTACGACTTTGCAGACTTTTAATAAACCAGCGAGCTTCCTGCAAGTGATCTTTAATTGAGCTCATATCACTGTCTTTTTTTGTACCTTTTACCAGACTCAGGTATTGCTCATTTATTTTGATATTAGGTGTTGAATCTGAATTAAGGCTGCAAAGCCATTCACCATTAATTTTTTTAACAAAAACATCGGGTGTTACATAATGAGGTTTGACATCAGAAATATGACTGCCGGGTCTGGGACTCAGGCTTTTAATTAAGCTGATCACCTGAGCTAATTTGTTTTCATCAAGCTTCATGCGACGTTTCAGAGTGGCGAAGTCTCGATTGGCCAGCAATTTTAAATGTCTGGAAACAAGAATTTTTGCTTCACTCAGCCATAGAGTATCGCTATCCAGAGCTCTTAATTGTAAGAGTAAGTTTTCCTGCAGATCGCGTGCGCCAACTCCAGGTGGATCAAAATTTTGAATACGATGTAATACGGCTTCAATTTCTTCCAGATCAATTTCGTCTTCAGGAGAAAATGCCTGCAGCAATTCTTCACAAGGCTGGGTTAAGTAGCCGCTATCATCAATAGCATCAATAATGGCGTCTGCTATCATTCTGTCAGTATCACTAAATGACGTCATTTCTGCTTGCCAGGTCAGGTGCTCTTGTAAGCTATCTTCTGTTTTAGCATTATTTTCAAATAAGTTACTGTCATCACCGCTATATGAATTGCTAATACTTTGCCCGGCAGTATAATTAGTACTGGTGTCATAGGTGTCTTCCCAGCTTGAATCAGTGGTGAGTTCAGTGGGGATGTTATTCTGGCTATTTTCGAAGTCGACTTGTGTACTGTTTATTTCGCTTGTTAAGTCATCATTGGATGGCTGATTGCTAACATCGCTATATAGAGTATCGGTATTATTAAGGGCGTTTGACTCAAGAGAGTCAGTACTATTGTCGTTACTCGCAGTGTCGGAATCAGAAGTGGTGTCGGTGCTTTCATCAACTTCAAGCATAACATTGCTATCCAGAGCTTCCTGTATCTCCTGTTGTAGATCCAGACTGGATAATTGCAGTAGTTTTATCGCCTGCTGCAATTGAGGCGTCATTGTAAGTTGCTGGCCTAAGCGAAGTTGAAGCGTTTGTTTCATAAATTAAGCAATTTATACCTGTTAGCCTGTTTAATTAACTATTAGCTAAAGGCCTTAAAAGAGTCTCTGGCTATTAATCCTGATTCATACCGTTGAAAATAAGTGTTCCTTGATTTAATAGTAGCGCAAATTGCGTGCCATTGCAGTTGATAATGATCAAAAAAGTTAACTATTTATTATTATTATTATAAAATAATTAATTATCAATAACTTGTATTTTTAAGAAAGGCATTAAATTTTGAAATTTTCACCAAGATATACTTTTCGAACCTGCTCATTACTCAGTAGTTCATCAGGTGTTCCTTTAGCGATGAGACAACCACTATTCATAATATAGGCACGTTTGCACACACTCAATGTTTCTCTGACATTATGATCAGTGATTAATACACCGATATTTCTTTCTGTAAGATGTAAAATAATGGCTTGAATATCATTGACTGAAATTGGATCGACGCCGGCAAATGGCTCATCTAATAAAATAAAATCAGGTTCCATTGATAATGTTCGGGCAATTTCAACCCTGCGTCGTTCACCACCGGAAAGGCTGATACCCATTGACTGACGAATATGGGTAATACTTAACTCTTGCAGTAATTGCTCCAGATGGTCTTTTCTATCAGAAAGATTCAGATCTTTGCGGGTTTCTAAAATGCCCATAATGTTTTCTTCGACTGTCAGTTTTCTAAAAACTGATGCTTCCTGAGGCAGGTAGGCAATACCTTGTTGCGCACGTTTATGAATGGGCAGGTGTGTCATATCCTTATCATGGCAGGTGATGGTACCAGTATCTGCTTTGATCAAGCCGACAACCATATAAAAACTGGTTGTTTTACCAGCACCATTAGGGCCCAGTAAGCCGACAACTTCGCCTTTTTGCACTGAAAATGATACATCAATGACCACATGGCGTGATTTAAATGATTTATTGAGCTTTTCAGCACGAAGTTCTAATAGATGAGCTGACATATTTTAATCTCTTAGACAGTAAATTATTTATTTTTCTTAGGTTGAATCGTTACTCGTACACGAGCACCACTGGAGACAGGTTTGCCATCTTTGTTCTTTTTGCTGGAAGCAATAACAGTTTCCTTTTTTGTGTCATAAATAATTTTGTCGCTGCTGAAGGTATCACCATCCTGCCAGACATAAGCTTGTTTAAGCAAATGAATCTTATCATTTTTTAAATAGTAAACCATGGTTATGGAGCGGGCACGGAAGTCGCTGTCTTTACCTTCAGGGCGTTGTTTAAATGTAGCTAATTTTTTATCGCTGCCTACTGCGACCGCTTTTTCTAATTCTTTATTTTTGTCCATGTATAAGGTCAGTTTACTGGACTTGATGACCATACTGCCCTGAGTCAAAATAACATTGCCGGTATATATGCTGATGCCCTTGAGATCATCAATATCGGCAGTATCAGCTTCTAAATTAATGGGCTGAACACGGTCATTTGATAATGCCATGAGGCTTATAGGAATAAAAAATAAAATAACAGTGAGTAGTAAATAATGACTGTTTATTTTTATTCGGGAAAGTGGATTACATTTCATACTCTGCCTTATCCTGCCTTGTGTTTTATTTGTATTATATTGCTGCTATGTTATTTTTTTGCCGGGATGTGTCGAGCCTTAACATTATTTAATAAGTAATAATGTTCTGTATCAAGGTAGGCTTTCATACCGATTCCTGTAGCAACAGTCGAATCGGTAGTAATTTTTACGGCTTTATCTGTTTCAGCATAGTCTCTATTTGGCCAGATGGTTAATTGGGGTGACTCCAGTTGAGAAAATTGGTTTACCTGTGATTGCTCTCGCTTTATTACGGTATGACCTTTTAATATGACACGAGTTCCATCGTTATTGATCCAACCTTGATCTGCACTAATATAAACCGGAGGGGCGCTATCACGAAATATTGTAATTCTGGGGTTAGTAATTTCAGAGTCTTCTTCACCGGGATAATGGGATATCTGATCGCCGATAATTTTACTTTTAGGGATACCTGTTTCAGCAAAATTGATAATTTCAGCGCTATTAAAAAATGTATTAGCTGTCTTTAAAGCGCTATTTTTTTCAGGGAAAATAATATTCGTTTGATGTTTATTGTCAAGATTAAATACATACCATGTGACGGCAATCGATGCTATGGGAATTGCGAATAGTAAAGTAAGGAGTTTTTTATCCATATCTGATTCAATTATAAGCTTTAGCAAAGAACTCTCAGTTAAGAGCTTTGAGCTGAAAAATTTAAAGATAGACTGCAAACTGTTCTTCCAGGGTTCCCTGTGCTTCCATCAATAATTCACACACATCACGTACAGCGCCATGAGCACCATTGTGTTGAGTAGTCCAATCAGCCTGTTGCTTAACTCGTTCGTGGGCGTCGGCAACAGCAATGGATAATCCTACCTGTCTCATGACAGGCAGATCAACTAGATCATCACCCACATAACCAACTTGAGTATATACCCAATCAACTTGAAAATGCAGGATCGAACACTTGGAAATTATCATTAATTCGAGAATCTAATGATTTTCCAATGCTCGGT
>JAIVER010000065.1 GCA_023864145.1 Thiohalomonas sp.
AGAGCAAAGTAGGATGGCTTTGATTCTATCTCGTTCTTTTCCATTTCCAGAATGCTTATGTTGCATTTCTAGAGCTGATTTTTCATGGGCAGTGAGAGTAATTTGCGTCATTGGATAATTTTGATCTTCTTCTCTATGAAAATCAAGCATTTTCATAGGTCATGGGTATATAATTTCCACTATTTCCCATTATTTTAAAAGTTAAAAAATAATGGCGAAGAGGGGGGGATTCGAACCCCCGATACGGCTACAAACCGTATACTCCCTTAGCAGGGGAGCGCCTTCAGCCACTCGGCCACCTCTCCAAGATTGAACGACAGGATACCTTTAGTTGAGACGAAGGTAAAGTCTTTTTTAGCTTTTTATATTTATTAATAAGATGCTCTAATTCAGGGAGCTTAGCTATTCTTCATCATCATTTTCAGGTGATTTTTCACGCTGAATACGATCATAAATCTCTTCACGATGTACTGAAACATCTTTAGGCGCATCGATGCCAATACGAACCTGATTTCCCTTCACTCCTAATACGGTGATATGTACGTCATCACCAATAATCAATGTTTCACCAACACGGCGAGTTAAAATTAACACTATGGTTCTCCTTTGCACTTAATAGCAAATATTATATTTGTAAGCTAGAAATATTAAGCTAAACGCTTAGTTAGTGACAGTTATTTTTTACAACTAGTTCACAATAAGTACAATAGTGCTAAAAAAGGTAAATGTCATCTTTTTCTTACATTTTATTAAAAAAGATGGCTTCATATCAAAGTTTTATACAGTTTTTTGCTCTAAACCAAAAGCTGAATGCAGCGTTCTGACACCCAGTTCCAGGTATTTTTCATCCACAACGACAGATATTTTTATTTCTGACGTTGAAATCATATTAATATTAATACCTTCCTCAGCCAATGTTTTAAACATTTTGCTGGCAATACCTGCATGAGAACGCATACCCACACCGACCAGAGAAATTTTGACAATTTTATCATCACCTTGAACTTCTCTTGCCCCTAAATCTTTTGCTACTTCAGTCAAAACTTGTTTTGCATCTTCAAAATCATTGCGGTGTACAGTAAAGGTAAAATCAGTGGTTCCATCAGCACTGATATTTTGAATAATCATATCGATTTCAACATTACTGTCACCAATAGGACCTAAGATACTATAGGCAACACCAGGCTTATCCGGAACACCCAGAATAGTAAGTTTGCCTTCATCACGATTAAAGGCTATACCAGAAATCAATGCTTGTTCCATTTCGTCTTCCTCGTAGGTAATTAGGGTGCCATTGTTGGAATCATTAGAGCTGTCATCCAAAGCAAAATTTGGCTCATCAAAACTTGAGAGTACTCTTAGAGGCACATTATATTTGCCTGCAAATTCCACCGCTCTAATCTGCAGCACTTTAGAGCCAAGGCTGGCCATTTCCAGCATTTCTTCAAAAGTAATCTTATCAAGACGTCTTGCTTCAGGCACAACACGAGGGTCAGTGGTATAAACGCCATCAACATCAGTATATATCTGACATTCATCTGCTTTAAGCGCTGCCGCTAATGCGACAGCAGTGGTGTCTGAACCTCCTCGACCCAATGTCGTTATATTGCCATCTTCATCGACACCCTGAAATCCGGCAACAACAATAACCCGACCTTCATTCAAATTATTGCGCATATTCTTTTCTTCAATATCCAGAATACGTGCTTTATTATGTGCACTATCCGTCAGAATATGGACTTGTGTTCCAGTATAAGAACGCGCAGGAACAGCACGTTTATTGAGAGCCATACTCAGCAATGCGATAGTGACTTGTTCGCCTGTTGATAATAAAACGTCATACTCTCTGGCATGAGGTTTTTCATCAATACTTTGTGCTAATGCAACCAGACGATTAGTCTCGCCGCTCATAGCAGAAACAACAACGACTATGTCATCACCATGGTCACGAAATTTTTTTATCCGCTCAGCGACATTTTCAATACGATCAACTGTGCCGACCGATGTACCACCAAATTTTTGAACTATTAGAGCCATATCAATAAGTCCCGGAAAGTCGCCTATTTTAACTGATTTTCTACCCAAGATGGAACAGCAGAAAGTGCTTTTTCTAAGTTTTCTGGTTGATTTCCACCTGCCATAGCCATATCGGGGCGCCCGCCGCCTTTACCGCCTACCTGACAAGCTACACTATTAAGGAGATCACCTGCTTTTATCCGTTTTATCGAGTCCTTACTGACACCGGCTGCAAGGCTGACTTTATCTCCATTAACTACCGCTAAAACAATAGCACAGCTCCCCAATTTGCTCTTAAGCTGGTCCATGGTATTACGTAAACCTTTTGCATCAACACCATGCAATTTAGCGGCTAATACATTAATGCCATTGATCTGGATCGCATTATCGGTCAATTCGCTACCCTGAGCATTAGCTAATTTACCTTTGAGCTGGTCCAGTTCTTTTTCCAGTTTTCTGGAGCGTTCGATCAAGGCTGACACTCTATCAAACATTAAATCACGATTGACTTTGAGCAAAGCTACAGTACTATCAATTTGTTGTTCATTATGTTCGATATAAGTGAGTGCACCCTGTCCTGTTACTGCTTCGATGCGTCGAACCCCTGCTGCCACACCGCTTTCTGAAGTAATTTTCAGCAAACCAACATCACCAGTACGAGTAACATGAGTACCACCGCATAATTCAATAGAAAAATCACTCATACTCAACACTCGTACATCGTACGCATATTTTTCACCGAATAATGCCATGGCACCGCTTTCTTTAGCAGCATCCACATTCATGATTTTTGTTTCAACTAAATGGTTCTTACGAATATGCTGATTCACCAGTGTTTCAATCGCTTGCAACTGCTCTGAATTAATGCCTTCAAAATGAGAGAAGTCAAAGCGCAGTTTTGTATGGTCAACCAGTGAGCCTTTTTGCTGAACATGATCACCCAGAATATTTATTAATGCTGAATGTAATAAATGAGTCGCTGAATGATTGCAGGCAATCTCATTGCGTTGTATTGAATTGACCTGGCTATTAACCATCTCATCTGTTTTAAGCGAACCTTTGACTAATTGTCCAATATGAACAAATACATCACCATTTTTTTGTGTACTGCTAACTTTAAACTCGGCATTTGCAGTACTGATAACGCCAGTATCGCCAACCTGTCCACCGGATTCACCATAAAAAGGTGTACGGTCAAGAATGATCATTGCTGATTGTTTATCGCTTAGGGTGTCGCTCTGCTCAGCATCAACAATAATATTAAGCACTTTGCTATTAGTGCTTTGTAAATCATCATAGCCTAAAAATTCTGTCTTACCTTCTAACTCAATGGCATCATTATAATCAATATCAAATGAGCTGGACGCACGAGCCATTTCACGTTGTTTTTCCATGGCTGTTTCATAGGCATCACGGTCAATATCCAGATTATGTTCACGTGCCACATCGGCAGTAAGATCAACGGGAAAACCATAAGTATCATAAAGTTTAAAAACAACATCACCGGGAATAATCTTAGATTTGAGCTGTTTAATCTCCAGCTCTAAAATATGCATTCCCTGATCAAGAGTTTCTGCAAAACGGATTTCTTCCTGTTTGAGTACTTTTTCAACTTGTGCCTGTGCCTTAGTCAACTCAGGATAAGCTTCGCCCATTTCCTGCTGCAGCACATCCACTAATTTATAAAAGAAAGGTTCTCTAAGGCCCAGCTTATGTCCATGGCGAATAGCCCGACGAATAATACGCCGCAATACATAACCACGCCCCTCATTCGATGGAATAATACCATCAACAATCAGGAAGGAGCAGGCACGAATATGATCGGCTATGACACGTAGTGATTTATTTTCCAGATCATCACAATCAGCTAATTTAGCAATGGTTTTGATAATATGCTGGAACAAATCAATTTCATAATTATTGTGTACGCCCTGCAAAATGGCCGCCAGACGTTCCATACCCATTCCTGTATCAACATATGGGTGAGGTAGTTCATGCATTGTTCCGGATTTGTCCCGGTTATATTGCATAAAGACCAGATTCCAGATTTCGATATAGCGATCGCCATCTTCTTCTGGGGTACCGGGTGGACCTCCTGGTATATGTTCACCATGATCATAAAAAATTTCACTGCAGGGACCACAAGGACCCGTATCACCCATTGACCAGAAATTGTCTTTAGCGCCAATTTTTGAAAAACGGTCCGGTGAAACTTTCATTTCATTAAGCCAGATATCAGTGGCCTCATCATCATTTTCAAAAACCGTCACCCAGAGTCGTTCTTCTAGCAAACCAATGGTTTTTGTCAAGAAATCCCAGGCATATTGAATGGCTTCACCTTTAAAATAATCACCAAAACTGAAGTTACCCAGCATTTCAAAAAACGTATGATGTCTTGCAGTATAGCCAACATTTTCTAAATCATTATGTTTGCCGCCAGCACGCACACAACGCTGACTGCTGGTCGCACGTTTGTAGTTACGCTTCTCCTGCCCCAGGAAAACATCTTTAAACTGAACCATACCCGCATTGGTGAATAGTAAAGTCGGATCATTACCCGGGACTAGCGGACTACTGTTAACCCGTTTGTGGTCGTGTGCTTCAAAGAACTCAAGAAAAACGCTGCGAAGCTGTGCACTTGTTTTGATTGAACCATTTGCCATATGACACTTTTTCTCGTTACTTAATTTTTTAAAAATTTATCGTTATTAAACAGTCTGCAAATAAATTCGCCGCTAAAAGCACGTTGATAGAGAAAACGTGAGTGTTTACTTTTTTCTTTATAATCTTCTGGGAATTGAACACCAAAACGTTTGTTACGCACAGCTTCAATATGTTGCTGCCAGAAGTCATAGGACTCATCCAGATAATCATTGGTTAATTCACTGGAAATACCGCGCTGCATCAATTCATGACGAATTTTAACCGGGCCGGAACCGCTATTAATTCGCGAGCGAATAAAGCACTGTGTAAATCGAGCTTCATCCAATAAATTATCATCGATTAATTGCTCTAATACGACTTCTATTAATTTGTCTAAATGTAATAAATCGTCATGTTTACTGAACTTTTTTTTTAGTTTTTGTCGTAATTCGACAATACTGTGTTCACGGCCCGCCAGAATATTCATCGCTTAAATTCGAATAGCTCGACGTTCTTTTTTTTCGCTTTCGTTATCCATGCAGTTTCCCTGCCTTGGCGCGCCTTAAGGGAGAAGCCAGAAAGGCTGGAATTTTATCATATTATTGACTTTAATAGCTATATAAAGTGGGCCGCCAAATCCGCTAATATAAACAACTAAAACTGAATCCTGTCATATGTCCAGTAAAGGCCTGTTATAGCGATAAGTAAAGAGCCTGGAATAAGCACACTCTTTCTGTATTGCTGCTCATTTGCCAATTGCTTGCGCAGTAAGTGAGCAATAAAAAAATAGGCCAGAAAAATAATAGCCACCTGAGCAATTTCAACCCCGACATTAAAGCTGATTAATGCGGCAGCAAAGTCATTTTCCGGCATTCCAAAGTCAGATAACACACTGGCAAAGCCCATACCATGCAATAAGCCGAAGATAAAGACGATAACTAAACGGCTTTTATGCAGCTTAGGTGTGACAATATTTTCTATACCTATATAGGCGATTGACAGTGCAATGAGCGGTTCTACAATATTGGCCGGCAGATTAATCACACCATTCATTGAAAGCCCGAGAGTAATGGTATGGGCAACCGTAAACATAGTCTCTTGCCATAATAAAGCCTTCATCCTAGTACTGAGAAGAAAAATCCCAAAAATAAAAAGAATGTGATCAAGACCTTTGGGAAGAATATGTTCAAAGCCAGAGACGAGATAGGTTGTCACTACCTGAAAAAATGTTTGCTGAGTAAATACTTCCGTCAGTGAAAAGGGTTTACTGACTTCATCATTTTTGAGCCATTGCCAGGGTGACCAGTGCCATTTTTCATTAACTTCATCGACCTGACGTACACGAACTGCATTATCACCAAATCGTAAAGGATAGTACCAGGTCAATGATTGAGCAGTGCTAGGTACCAGACCTTCGACAAGAATAAGACTGAGCCTCGGCACTTTGACATAGCCCGGTTCAGGGATATCTACTGTCTTAATTTGAAATTTTGACGGTTGATCATCAAATGCAATTTTAATTTCCTGTAATAAATCTTTCTCAAAAGAGCGAAATGCCTGCCGTAATTGTTCTGCCGGCATAACTCGAAAATCATCATAAGCCTGAGCATTTGGCGCATCTTTAGTATTTTTATAGCGGCTGTTAATGCCGGTTAACAGTGCTTCGATGCTGGCTCGAAGCTCTATTTGAAACGTACCATCTGTTTTTACACTGATTTCAACCAAAGCAGGTTTAACAATATCTGCAAAGCTCGACATTGGCAGCAAAGCGAAAAAAAATAAAACTACATAATAAAAAAATGACTTATTAACCATAACCAACCAAACTAAAGAAAAAGATAAATTAAATAATCGTATTATATTGTTTCTACATGACTTTTTATAAAACAACTCTATTAACAATATAAATTACAAGGTATTTAAAAGCCTTTTAATAAAAAATAACATATTTTTTATTCGTAGTTAACTAAAACAAAAGGCTTTAATATTAAAAAAACACATTATACTATACCCATGACCTATGAAAAGGCTTGATTTTCATAGAGAAAAAGATCAAAATTATCCAATGACGCAAATTACTCTCAGAGCCCATGAAAA
>JAIVER010000066.1 GCA_023864145.1 Thiohalomonas sp.
ATCATGGGAACCTTCCAGCCTTCAGAGCAAAGTAGGATGGCTTTGATTCTATCTCGTTCTTTTCCATTTCCAGAATGCTTCTGTTGCATTTCTAGAGCTGATTTTTCATGGGCTGTGAGAGTAATTTGCCTCATTGGATAATAAAGATCTTCTTCTCTATGAAAATCAAGCATTTTATAGGTCATGGGTATATGTTTAATTGATCCAGTTTCAGATATTTAAGAAAATCAGTCTCGGATTCTTCTGCTGAAGTGTTATTTTTAGCAGGTGTTTGAGATGCTCCATTAACAATTAACTGATTCAGCATCTCTAATTAAGCAAAAGAAATTTGAATTGAAGCAATGGAAAATGAATTGCTGACAGAGAAGATAAAAAACAATAAAAATGAAAACCTTGCTTCTAGCCTGTTTCATACTCATAGTCATTATCTTAAAAAATAAAACCTGATGAGCAACTCATTATTTTGGCATATCATCAGGCGGGAAAAACACCCGTTGACAAGTATCGATCACCTCGATCACAAATAATGACCACGATGGTGGCATTGTTAAGCGTTTTGGACAATTTAAGTGCTGCAGCAACTGCACCACCTGATGACACACCGGCAAAGATACCTTCCTGAGAAGCCAGTGCTCTGACACTATTTTCAGCTTCTTCCTGATTCACATCCAGTATTTGCTCCACTTCATCTGCATGATAAATCTTTGGTAAATATTCTTCCGGCCAACGGCGAATACCGGGGATCTGTGAACCTTCTTCCGGCTGAACCCCAACAATTTGTATTTCCTTATTTTTTTCTTTCAAAAAACGAGCTGTGCCCATTATAGTGCCTGTTGTTCCCATGGCACTGACAAAATGGGTCACTTCACCCCCAGTATCGCGCCAGATTTCCGGACCAGTACCAAGATAATGAGAAGCCGGATTATCAGAGTTAGAAAATTGATCCAGGACTACTCCTTCCCCTTTTTCTTCCATTTGCCTTGATAGATCAATGGCTGTTTCCATGCTACCTTCTGCAGGTGTTAAAACAATTTCAGCACCAAATGCTTTCATAACACCACGACGTTCTTTACTCATATTATCAGGCATTATGAGAATCATTTTATAACCTTTGATGGCAGCGGCCATTGCCAGGGCAATACCAGTATTACCACTGGTTGCTTCAATAATGGTATCAGCGGGCTTAATATCACCACGTTGTTCAGCTCTTGTGAGCATACTTAATGCAGGTCTGTCTTTAACTGAACCTGCCGGGTTATTACCTTCAAGTTTTACCAGTATCTGATTACTAGTCTGACCGGGTAAACGCTGTAGTTTAACTAGAGGAGTATTGCCGATAAATTGTTCAATAGATGGATAATTCATTTTTTTCCGTATTTAGTAAAATTTTTAGTTGAAAGAAGTAAAAAAGTCGATAGATTTAAAAGTATTCTAGCGCTTTATGCTATATTCATACAATAAAGAAATAATCCTACATTGAGATTTCAGGAATAAAAATGTCTGATACTTTAGCTGTTTTAGATCAAAATAAAGCGATACAACTGGTTTCTGGTAATAAAAAGCTGGCTGACGATCTTTTGCTTATGTTGATAAAGGAATTACCTGAACATACTAAGGGGATACAAAACGAACATCAAAACGGCAATAAGGAAGAATTGCGTAAAATTATTCACAAAATGCACGGTGGTCTGCGTTATGTTGGTGCTCCTGCCTTATTAGATATTGTCAGCAGGACTGATGTGGAATTATTTGAACTCAGTGATGAACAATTAAAACAAAATATTACCCTTATTTATCAGGAGACCGATCGGATTATTAAGGAAGGGAAATATAGCAGCACTGTTTCTTAATATGCTGTAGTGCTGAGCACTGCATATTATCTATCGAGCAGAACCGTTTAAAAGTTCTATCTTCCAATGTATTGAGCTCGCATTTTTATCATTGATGACTGCCAGTACCGCCTCATCATCCAGCAAAATATAACTTTCAATAGGGGCTGATTCTTGTGCCGGCATCCTGGTTTTAATTTTATGATGTTTTTCTGAAATAAGCTGACAATTGTTATAATTACTGACTTCCAGAGACGGGCAGTTAAGAAATGATAGTTTCAATTCAATAGATTGCAGACGATACTTCTGAGAATGATTTTTTAATAAAGCGGTCAATTTATAATAATTACCATAGGCTAAGCTATGCTGGATATCCGTTAATTCAATTTGTTCAACAGGGATTAAATGTTTTTTATTTTCAACACGTTCATCTTTTTGAAAATAGAAATAAGTAGAGGTCAGGATCATGATTACGACCAATGCAATCATGATTTCACCAAAAACAGGTTTCTTTATGGTAATAAAAGCTAATAAAAATATAACCAGTAAAGCGACAACAACACCGATCACAAAGCCCATTTAATCACTCCATTTATCTTTTAGTGAATGAGTTTAGTTAATAAATTTATTCATCTGCTAAAGTCACACGACGTTGCTGAACTGCATCGGATAGTTTTGTTAATACCTCAAAACTATCTTCCCAGTTAATGCAGGCATCAGTAATACTTTGTCCATAGAGCAGATCACCTTTATTAGAATAATTCTGGCGATCTTCTACAAGATTACTCTCAATCATAGCACCAATAATACGGTTGTCACCTTCAGCAATCTGCTGCGATACATTTTCTGCGACATCTATTTGCTTTTTAAATTGTTTCTGGCTATTGGCATGACTAAAATCAATCATTAAATTGGGAATGCTATTTGAGTCCTGCAATTCAGAGGCTACTCTTTTAACATGTGTCGCATCATAATTAGCTTCAGTACCACCGCGTAAGATTATATGGCAATCTTCATTTCCTGAAGTGTTGAAAATTGCTGATTTTCCCTGTTTGGTTACTGATAAAAAGACATGGGGACGACTAGCTGAAGCAATGGCATCAATTGCGACACGTACAGCACCGTCAGTGGCATTTTTAAAACCCACAGGGCAGGACAAACCTGAAGCTAATTCTCTATGCACCTGGCTTTCAGTGGTGCGGGCACCAATGGCACCCCAACTAATTAAATCAGCAACATATTGTGGTGATATCAGATCAAGAAATTCTGTGGCTGTGGGGACACCCAGATCATTGACAGTCACTAATAACTCACGAGCGATACCTAAACCCTTGTTGATCTGAAAAGAACCATCTAACTCTGGATCATTAATTAAGCCCTTCCAACCGACGGTTGTACGCGGTTTTTCAAAATAAACCCGCATAATAATTAATAGATCATCTTGCAGTTTTTCACGAGCAGTTTTTATCAGGTGAGCATATTCCTTCGCCGCTTTAACATCGTGAATTGAGCAGGGACCAATGATAATAATTAATCGATCATCTTTACCTATAAGAATATTATGGATTTCCTGACGTGTATTTTGGACTGTATTTTGTGCATTTTCTGTACTGAGAAATTGTTTATGTATTTCTTCGGGCGCAATAACTTCACTCATACCACTAATACGTAAATCGTCTGTTTTTACTGTCATACTATAATTCCAACATATTAACTGCAAAGCTAACTATTTTAATTGGTTAATAAAAGGTAACTACTCAGCCATATTATAATCGTAAGACTACAATAAATTCAATGAGTTACAAGTTGTACTATGTGGGGTCGGAGTCAAATGGCAAAAAATATGAAATTAATAGTTAAAGCTCATGCTTTAAGCCATTTGACTCCGACCCCGTCCTAAATAAGAGTTCTGGGTAATCAGATTGTTTTTTTATCGCTGCTAGCTGCTATAAAGCGATAGATTATAGCACAATCAAAAAAACAAGATTAAATCAATTGAGTTCATTTATAAAAAAACCGACTATAAGCCGGTTTTTTTAAAGTGAGGCCAATTCAGCTAAGCTGAAAAACTAAATTATTTAGCAGATACGACCTTATCACCAGATTTTATCCAGTTTTTTATACCACGCTGTAGATGAGAAACCTGCTGATATCCTAATTTCTTATCAAGAAGATTAGACACTTGTCCCGTTCTATTACCGGAACGACAAATCAGGATGAATTTTTCATCCTTTTTGGCAATCTTATCAAGCTCTGCTAACCATTTATCCATATCGTAATTACCACGAGCATCAAAAAAAGCAAGCAGATGACTGCCTTTAATAACGCCGGTAGACTGCCATTCATCTGCTCTGCGAATGTCTATTATTGGTACATTTTCATCCATTAACTGTTTCAACTGTTCATTACTCAGCTGACCTACTTCTGCAGAAGCAGTCGACATAATAGAAACTGTACATAAAAATATTAAAAAAAGAAGGCGTGATTTAATTGCTTGATACATATATTATATCTCCGTAATCGAATAAAGAATTATTATTTTATCATACACTAATATTATGGAAAAAGGTGATAGTTAAATTATGTCAGCTTAGTCACAAAAATAGCAATAATAAATAGAAAAAACCCATAAAAAGCAATTTTTATAGTGTTTGATAAGGCTGAATAAAATAATCAAACTTGAGATTAATGCTCACGAGTTTCTAAAAACTCAATTTCAGGCCATCTTTCCATTGTTAGGTTCAGGTTAACTCTGCTGGGTGCGATATAGGTTAAATCACCACTACCGTCAATAGCGAGGTTATCACTAAGTTTCTTTTTAAAATCTACCAGTTTGACCACATCATCACAAATCACCCAGCGGGCGGTTTGAACGTTCACAGGTTCAAAACCACAATCAACTTTATATTCTCCTTTTAGACGCTCTTTAACAACATCAAACTGTAGAATACCCACAGCACCAAGGATCAGATCATTATTATTAAGTGGTTTAAATAATTGAGTGGCGCCCTCTTCACTCAGCTGTTCAAGTCCTTTCATTAAGGCCTTCATACGCAAAGGATCCTTTAAGCGGGCACGTCTGAATAATTCCGGAGCAAAGTTAGGTATACCGGTAAATTTCAGCTCTTCACCTTGAGTAAAGGTATCACCAATGCGAATAGTTCCATGATTATGCAAGCCAATAATATCACCAGAATAGGCCGTTTCTACATGACTGCGATCCTGTGCCATAAAAGTAATGGCATTAGCAATTTGTATGCCTTTTTTGATTCGAACATGACGCATTTTCATGCCTTTTAAATATTGTCCTGAACAAATTCTCATAAAGGCAACACGATCCCGATGCTGGGGATCCATATTGGCCTGAATTTTAAACACAAAACCTGTCATTGGCTCTTCATTGGCTTCAACAACTCTGGATGTCGTTTTTCTTTCTTGCGGTGAAGGTGCATAATCAACAAATGCATCCAGCATTTCATCAACACCAAAGTTATTAATAGCAGAACCAAAGAATACAGGAGTGATTTCGCCAGCAAGAAAAAGTTCCAAATCAAACTCATTGCTGGCACCACGAACAAGCTCTACTTCTTCACGCAATTCATCTGCCATATCACCGATCAAATCATCCAGTCTGGGATTATCCAGACCTTCTATAATTTCTCCAGACTGTATCTTACCACCGTGAGTGGCACTAAAGATGTGGACTTTATCATTGTAAAGATGATAAACCCCTTTAAATCCTTTACCCATCCCAATTGGCCAGGTGATTGGCGCACAGGCAATCTTCAGGACATCTTCAACTTCATCCATAAGCTCAATGGGATCAGGCCCTTCCCGATCAAGTTTATTGATAAATGTTAAAATAGGAGTATCACGTAAGCGACACACTTCCATTAGTTTAACAGTTCGTTGCTCAACACCCTTGGCCACATCAATTACCATTAATGCAGAATCGACTGCCGTTAAGGTACGATAGGTATCTTCAGAAAAATCTTCGTGTCCTGGTGTGTCCAGCAGGTTGATAATACAGTCTTTGTAAGAAAACTGCATAACCGATGAAGTGACAGAAATACCACGTTCTTTTTCCATATCCATCCAGTCTGAGGTGGCATGTCTGGACGCTTTTCGACCTTTAACAGTACCCGCCATCTGAATGGCGCCCCCATATAACAGAAGCTTTTCGGTTAATGTTGTCTTACCTGCATCAGGATGAGAAATAATCGCAAAGGTACGTCTGCGTCTTATTTCATCTAAAAATTCACTCATAAAAAATCCAAATTAAAGTCATTGAGACTATCGTTATTCATAGTTAAACATCAACCCCATGCCAGTTCACAGGCAAACAGTTGTGCGTCTTCTTTGCCATTTTTTGCGGGATAATAATCAGGTCTGATACCTATTTCATTAAAACCCAAATTTTGATAGAGGTGTATTGCTGCATGATTGGAGACTCTGACTTCCAGGTAGAGTGTTTTAGTGCCATTATCATGAGCAAAATTAATCAGCCAGTTTATAAACTGCTTGCCATACCCTTTATTTTGATAAGCAGAATCAATACAAATATTTAATAAATGCATTTCATCCAGTACTGTGCTGAAAATTAAATAGCCGCGTACTTCGCAATCCACTTCATAAACGTAACAATGGTAGCCGCACTTGAGGCAGTCAGACATAATTCCCGGAGTCCAGGGAAATTCATATACCTCATTCTCTATCGCCGTCACTGGCTGCAAATCAAACTGAGTCATCAAACGGACAGTATCAGCAAAGGTATTCCTGCCTGAGTCAAGCTTGTCTAAATTAAGCTTATCTATAGCCAATCAACTTGAAAATGCAGGATCGAACACTTGGAAATTATCATTAATTCGAGAATCTAATGATTTTCCAATGCTCGGTAAAAT
>JAIVER010000067.1 GCA_023864145.1 Thiohalomonas sp.
ATATTTAAAATTGCTCAACCTACCCGTGAACATATGAAGAAAGATGTCGCAGTTTATACCCATGACCTATGAAAATGCTTGATTTTCATAGGTCATGGGCATACATGAGGTATTACAACCTTGAAAGGCTGCATACAGCGAATGGTGATCAGTCACCAATTAAGTATGAAAATTCTCTAAAAAAAGTGTCCGGTTGGACTTGACCCGTACAAAGGTAGAATAAAAAGCAAAAACAACTCTACCTAACACATTGTAATTTGTATCATTATTTTTTATACTTGACCAAGAAATTACAGCTATTTTATTTGCCATTCGTAACTTATTGAAAAATAAGTAAATAAAAATCACCTTGTAAAAGGTAAGATTCTACGGCTGCTAAAATATAATAAAATCATATTATAAATACTCAAATTTAAAGTACTAATATTGAATGATGATGCCTGATATCAATCACTCTATAGTACCTGGCGGGAGATGACACTATGTCGAATCAGAACTTGAGCAAAAACTCTGAGCTGGATATTGATCTATTAGAAACACAGGAGTGGCTTGATGCGCTGGAAAGTGTTCTGGAAGTTGAAGGCCCCGAACGGGCTCACTTTTTAATAGAACAGATGATTGAAAAAGTTCGTCGTTCAGGTGTTAACCTGCCTCATTCTTCCAATACCGCCTATGTGAATACCATACCGCCTCATCTGGAATCACTAATACCGGGTGATATGGCGATAGAAGTGCGTATTCGCTCATTAATCCGCTGGAATGCTGCGGCAATGGTGGTCAGAGCCAATCGAAAATCCACTGAGTTAGGTGGACATATTGCCAGTTTTGCCTCTGCCGCCACACTGTATGATGTCGGCTTTAATCATTTTTTCCAGGCACCTACCCATGAACATGGTGGTGATATGATCTTATTTCAGGGACATTCAGCACCGGGTATGTATGCCCGCTCTTTCCTTGAAGGAAGGATAAGTGAAGAACAACTGGATAAGTTTCGTCAGGAAGTTGATGGCGGTGGTCTATCATCCTATCCACATCCCTGGTTAATGCCATCTTACTGGCAGTTTCCTACGGTATCAATGGGCCTGGGACCCATCCAGTCAATTTATCAGGCACGTTTCATGCACTATATGCAGGATTGTGGTCTGGCCAATACTCGGAATAGAAAAATCTGGACATTTATCGGTGATGGTGAGACCGATGAGCCGGAAACATTAGGTGCTATTTCACTGGCTGCAAGAGAAAAGCTGGATAATTTAATCTGGGTGATCAACTGTAATCTTCAGCGTCTGGATGGTCCGGTTCGAGGTAATGGCAAAATTGTACAAGAGCTGGAAGCTATTTTCCGTGGCGTTGGCTGGAAGGTTATTAAAGTCATATGGGGTAGTTATTGGGATCCGTTATTAGCTAAAGATAAAGATGGTTTGCTCAAACGCCGTATGATGGAATGTGTTGATGGCGATTACCAAAATTACAAATCCAAAGACGGAGCTTATGTGCGGGAACATTTCTTTGGTAAATATCCGGAATTAAAAGCCATGGTGGCCAATATGTCTGATGATGATATCTGGCGTCTCAATCGTGGTGGTCATGATCCGCATAAGGTTTATTCTGCCTATAAAGAAGCGGCTGAAACTAAAGATCAGCCGGTTGTTATTTTAGCGCATACCGTAAAAGGTTATGGTATGGGCGCTTCGGGTGAAGGGCAAATGCGTACTCACTCTCAGAAGAAGCTGGATGCTGAAGAGATGATTGCCTATAAAAATCGTTTCAATATCCCTATTTCTGATGAACAGGCGGGCAGAGCTGATTATTATCATCCAGGCAAAGACAGTGAAGAATATAAATACATAATGGCCCGACGTGAAGGACTCGGTGGTGTTATGCCGGTGCGTAATCGTACTGCTGCACCTTTAGATGTACCAGACCTGTCAATTTTTGAGCCTATCTTAAAAGGCTCTGGTGATAGAGAAATGTCAACCACAATGGCCTTTGTGCGTATGTTGACACTGCTGACTCGTGATAAAAATATCGGTGAAAATGTTGTACCTATCGTGCCTGATGAAGCACGTACTTTTGGTATGGAAGGGATGTTCCGTCAGTTAGGTATTTACTCCTCAGTCGGACAGCTGTATACACCGCAGGATAAAGATCAGGTCATGTTCTATAAAGAAGATAAGTCCGGTCATATTCTGCAAGAAGGCATTAACGAAGCCGGAGCCATGTCATCATGGATTGCCGCAGCAACAGCCTATAGCACCACTGGCGTTAACATGGTGCCGTTTTATATTTACTACTCCATGTTTGGTTTTCAACGTGTCGGCGATCTGGCCTGGATGGCAGGCGATATGCAGGCACGTGGTTTCTTATTGGGCGGCACTGCAGGTCGAACCACTCTGGCTGGTGAAGGTTTACAGCATCAGGATGGTCACTCTCTGCAAATGGCGGCGACCATTCCTAACTGTGTGACTTATGACCCGACTTTTTCTTATGAGTTAGCGGTTATTATTCAGGACGGTATGCACCGTATGTATAAAGAACATGAAAATGTCTTCTATTACGTGACCGTGATGAATGAAAATTATCAGCAGCCTGCTCTGCCAAAAGGTGTTGAGAAGGGAATTCTTAAAGGCATGTATTTACTGCAAGGCGGTGGTAAACGTCGTAAGAAAATTCAATTAATGGGTTCCGGTGCTATCCTGCGAGAGGTCATTGAAGCAGCACGTATTCTTGATGAAGACTGGTCAGTGGATGCTGATATCTGGAGTGTCACCAGTTATAACGAATTACGTCGTGAAGCTCAGGATGTTGATCGCTGGAATATGTTACACCCGCTTGAAGATCCAAAGATTTCTTATATTGAAAAATGTCTTAAAGATCGCCGTGGGCCAGTACTTTCAGCAACTGATTATATCAAAGGTTACTCTGATCAGATCAGAAAGTGGGTCCCTGCTAAATATGAAGTGTTAGGCACAGATGGGTTTGGTCGTTCTGATACCCGTGCTCAATTGCGTAAGTTCTTTGAAGTTAATGCTGCTTATATTGTTATTGCTGCACTTAAATCATTAGCAGATGAGGGGCAGTTTCCGGCAGGCAAGGTTCAGGAAGCGATTGTTAAATATGCTATCGATCCTGAAAAACCAAACCCAGCAACAGCTTAAGGGCTTTTTGCTCATTGCAAAGAATTGAATGGAGTAACACTATGAGTAAAATAATAGAAGTATTTGTTCCGGATATTGCTGATTTTGATGAGGTAGAAGTCATTGAAGTGCTGGTATCCGAAGGTGATACCATCAGTGTCGAAGACTCACTGGTCACCGTAGAATCTGATAAAGCCACGATGGAAATACCCAGCAGTCATGCGGGCGTAGTGGCTAAAGTAAAAGTCAATATTGCTGATAAAGTGTCAGAAGGCTCTCTGGTTATATTATTGGATGCTGACTCTGCAGCTGCTGAGCCAGCCGCCGTTCAGGAGCCTGAAGCTAACGTTGAGACTAAACCTAAGCCTGCAGCAGTGAAAGCAGTTGCTGCACCAGCACCGGCTAAAAAAACAACGGCAGCAAAAGCATCGCCGACCATTAATATCAATCATGATAATTTCAAAAGAGCCCATGCCTCACCTGCAGTACGAAAGTTTGCCCGTGAACTTGGAGTTGATTTGATCCGAGTGAGTGGTACTGGTAATCATGAACGTATCCTCAGAGAAAATATTCAGGAGTACGTTAAACAAGCGTTGAGAGAGCCTGCCGGTGGTACTGCCAGTCTGGGTGTTGAACCCATGCCTGAAATTGACTTTAGTCAGTGGGGCGATGTGGAAACGAAGAAGCTTTCCAAGATCAAAATCCTTACCGGTAAATTCATGCATCGTAACTGGCTTAACGTTCCCCATGTGACGCAGTTTGATGAAGCCGATATTACTGAACTGGAAGTCTTTCGGAAGGAATCAAATATTGACTACGCTGACAAGGGTATTAAAGTCACCCTGCTGTCTTTTATTATGAAAGCCGTAGTCATGGGACTTAAAGAATTTCCTCGTTTTAACTCATCACTGGATGTATCTGGTGCAGCCTTAATCCAGAAAAATTATTACCATATTGGTATTGCGGTCGCAACTGCGGATGGTCTGGTGGTACCGGTTATTCGTGATCTTGACCAGAAAAGTCTCACTGATCTAGCTACAGAACTGCGTGAAGTTTCAATAAAAGCACGAGATAAAAAACTGAAACCTTCTGAAATGCAGGGTGGTTGTTTTACCATTTCCAGTTTAGGCGGTATCGGCGGTAGCAGTTTTATACCGATTATTAATGCCCCGGAAGTGGCTATTCTTGGTGTCTCTCGCTCAAAAATGCAGCCCGCCTGGAATGGCTCTGATTTTGAACCTCGTTTAATGTGCCCTCTGTCATTATCTTATGACCATCGTGTTATTGATGGTGCAGAAGGCGCAGCATTTTCGACCTATCTGAGTAAGTTATTATCAGATGTTCGTTATTTATTAATGTAATAGACGAGGATTTAAAAATGAGTAATGTCATAGAAGTAAAAGTCCCGGATATTGGTGACTTCGACAGTGTTGAAATTATTGAAATCTTAGTCGCTCCCGGCGATGAGATTAACATTGAAGATCCACTGATTACTGTGGAATCTGATAAGGCCAGTATGGAAATCCCATCCTCTGATGCCGGAACGGTTAAAAATATTAAAGTGGCTATGGGAGATAACGTTGCACAAGGCAGTGTGATTATTGAGCTTGAGGTCTCTGAGATAAAGAATTCAGCTGAGGGTGAGACGAAGAGTGAAGCACCTCAGGTAGAATCTTCTCAATCTGCAGCTGAAAGCACAGCAACTGAAAATATCAGCACACCTGATGCTGCGGTATTTACTGGTTCAGCTGATATTCAAGCCCAGGTTGTTGTCTTAGGCTCAGGCCCTGGCGGTTACACGGCAGCATTTCGTGCGGCTGATCTGGGCAAACAGGTAGTACTGATTGAAAAAGATGATTTTCTTGGTGGTGTCTGTCTTAATGTTGGTTGTATACCCTCTAAAGCCCTATTACATGTTGCTGAAGTACTCAATGAAGCGCGTGAATTTTCCAAATTGGGTGTCACTTATCAGGAACCTGATATTGACACTGACAAAATGCGTGAGCATAAAAACAAAGTGGTGGGTCGTTTAACCGGTGGTTTAAAACAACTGGCTAAACAGCGCAAAGTACAAATCGTCAATGCCTATGGAAAATTTACCTCAGCTAATACTATTGGAGTAGAAGCTGCTGACGGCAGCAAACAAGTGGTTGCTTTTGAGAACTGTATCATTGCAGCAGGCTCTTCAGTCACCCGGCTGCCCTTTATTCCCTGGGAAGATGAGCGTGTCTGGGACTCAACCGATGCCCTTGAGCTAAAAAATATACCTAAACGCTTATTGGTTCTTGGCGGAGGAATTATTGGCCTGGAAATGGCTACCGTTTATCATGCCTTGGGTGCTCAGGTAACTGTTGTTGAACTGGGCCCCGGATTAATTCCCGGTGCTGATCGTGATCTGCTCAAACCTTTTGAACGAACCTTAAAAAGACGTTATGAAAATGTTTTCGTTAATACCAAGGTCACTACATTGACACCAAGTGATGACGGTATTGTGTGTCAATTTGAAGGTAAAAAAGCACCAGAGCAGGATACCTTTGATAATCTCCTGGTGGCAATTGGTCGTTCACCCAATGGCAAGCTGATTGATGCTGATAAAGCAGGTGTTCTCGTTAATGAACAGGGCTTTATTCCTGTTGATACTCAGCAGCGTACTAACGTTGCTCATATCTTTGCAATCGGTGATGTAGTTGGTCAACCCATGCTGGCGCATAAAGCGACTCATGAAGCCAAAGTTGCCGCTGAAGTCATCGATGGCCAGCAGCGCTTCTTTGATGCCCGAACCATTCCTTCTGTGGCCTATACTGAACCGGAAATTGCCTGGTGTGGTCAGACTGAAGAACAGCTCAAAGCCGATGGTATTGAATACGAAAAAGGTGTTTTTCCCTGGGCTGCCAGCGGCAGAGCCTTATCTGTCTCTGCTGATGTTGGTATGACAAAAGTACTCTATGACAAAGCCACACACCGTATGCTGGGTACAGGAATTTTAGGTAAAAATGCCGGTGAACTCATTGCCGAAGCTGCATTGGCAGTTGAAATGGGCGCTGAAATGGAGGATATTGCATTGACTATTCATCCTCATCCGACACTATCTGAAACCATTAACTTTGCAACAGAAGTGGCTGAGGGTACTTGTACGGATATTTATTTACCGAAGAAGAAGTAGATGAGTTGTCAGGTTGGTAAGTTGATAAGTTAGGGGGCTTTGGCATTTATCAAAGTACCTGACAATAGCGTTGTCGGTTTAACCTAGTACCTAAACACATTAATTTTGACCGATTAACTTGTCATATGCCCGAGTCAATTTACTTCGGGCAGCATCCACATTAAACATCCAGTTAATCGTCGCTTTCTTCTGGTTTTGTTGTGATTCCCATGCGACTAATTCACT
Organism: Thiohalomonas sp.; assembly: GCA_023864145.1. Lineage (GTDB taxonomy): Bacteria > Pseudomonadota > Gammaproteobacteria > GRL18 > GRL18 > GRL18. The sequence continues at coordinate 6,526 of JAIVER010000067.1, forward strand.
TATCAGAAATGCTCTATCTTACATTCGACGATTCAACCTGAAAAAATCAGTTAACCCTGCCAACAACCTAAAAGTCTGACTCATTATGTTCTATGAAGGAGCTGGCAGGGTTAACTGATTTTTTTAGGTTCAAGCCCTTCTTCTACAAAGTCACGTTTTGTTCGATCCTGCATTTTCAAGTTGATTGGGTATA
>JAIVER010000068.1 GCA_023864145.1 Thiohalomonas sp.
CATGTGTTAAGCATGCCGCCAGCGTTCAATCTGAGCCAGGATCAAACTCTTCAGTTTAATCATGTTTGTTCCAAAGGAGGAACGCTCAAACCCAATCTCAAATGAATTACTTCTGCTCGATTAATTGCTTAAGTGAACAGATTCGTTTTTAACTTTGTTTGAGTTCTTTCAATTTTGTGACATCTATCATCAGTAAACTGACGTTAAAAGTCGATTGGTAAGAACTCACACAAATTGTTCGATTTCTTTTTAAAGAGCAATCAGTTCATCAGACTTTACGCCTAAGTAACTGTTTATTCAGCATTTTACTTAGTGTTAACTAAGAGTGCTGCTGAATGAGTGGTGTATTATACGCAGTATTCATCTGCCGTCAACACCTTTTATTATTTAATAATAATATTTTTTGCATTTGTTTTGTTGATTCATTTAACTTCTTGATAGTTAAATGATCGTAACCTTGGCAAACTTTCTTTTACCTACCTGATAGACCTTGGTGGTGTTATTTTCAACACTCAATTTTGTATCGATAACCTTCTCAGCATCTATTTTTACAGCACCCTGCTTGATCATTCGTATTGCTTCGCCTGTGCTAGTTGTCATACCAGCATCTTTTATTATGTAGGCAATAGCAAGGCTTCCGTCTGTGGAGCGCATTTCAAACTCTTCGATATCATCTGGTATTTTACCTTTCTTGAAACGATCGATAAAATTCTGCTGTGATTTTTCTGCTGCTGCTTCGTCATGAAAGCGAGTTATTATCTCTTTTGCCAGTATAAATTTTATATCTCTTGGATTTGTACCATTATCTATATCTATTTTAAATTGATTTATTTCTGTCATAGGTCTAAAGCTGAGCAGTTCAAAATAACGGCACATTAGTTCATCTGAAATGGACATAATCTTGCCAAACATATCATCCGGGCTGTCCGATACAGCTATATAGTTATTTAATGATTTTGACATTTTCTGCACGCCATCCAAACCTTCCAGGATTGGCATAATGAGCACCACCTGTGGTGTTTGCCCATGACTTTTTTGTAATTCACGCCCCATTAGCAGGTTAAACTTCTGATCAGTACCGCCTAATTCAATATCTGCTTTTAATGCAACTGAATCATAACCCTGTATTAATGGATATAAAAATTCATGAATTGCAATGGGCTGACCTGATGAGTAACGCTTGTTGAAATCATCCCGCTCTAACATTCTGGCAACAGTTTGATTTGATGCTAATTTGATTAGTTCAGCAGCATCCATTTTACCCATCCATTGTGAATTAAATACCACGGTGGTTTTATCTTCATCAAGAATTTTGAACACTTGCTCTTTATAGGTTTTGGCATTTTCCAATACCTGTTCTTCTGTCAGCGGCTGGCGAGTAACATTTTTTCCTGTTGGATCTCCGATCATGCCGGTGAAATCGCCGATAAGAAAGTGTATGTTATGACCTAAATCCTGAAACTGGCGTAGTTTATTAATCAATACGGTATGACCAAGATGTAAATCGGGTGCCGTTGGATCAAAGCCTGCTTTTACTATTAATGGTTTATTTGTTTTTAACTTTTCAATCAGGCCTTCTTCGAGCAAAATCTCATCGGTGCCTCTTTTTATTATTTCCAGCGCGTCTTCTATTTTGCCCATTTTGACTATATACTCCTCTTTTTATGTTAACTGCTTAACAATTTTAAAAAATTTCGACAAGATTACCATAATTTTTCTATTCTTCTGCTAGGATTTTATTAAAAGGCTATTTTTTTCATTTTGCTCTTGCATTAGCCTTTATTTGAAGGTATCTTAAACTGAAAATATTAAGGAATGCCCGTGATTTACAGTTCTTTTTTAAACAAAAGCTCTAGGTTTAAAAGTAAAAATAATTCTAGATTAGAAAAAAAGAAAAAAAATAGTAAAATTTTTCTCTTTTCCTCAGTTCTAACTATTGCCATTTTATCAATAGTTATCACTTTTTTTATTGATACTGATCGCAATACCCTGGCGCATGCATCAAGTTCACCTTCTCTTAGCGATTCATCACTGACTAAAACTCAAATGACCCCTCTGGTTCTACCAGAAATTGGCTATCGTTCTCAAGTACTATCTGAGTCAGTTATTTATTCTGAAACAGACACTACTATAGAAGTTAATGGGCCTGCTCAACAACAAGTTTCCAGTAAGACTGCTACTATTGTGTTGACTCAAGCGGTTGATACTAATGATACGCATATCGATTCTAAAGAGCTTTTGCCTAAAGGCTCTATCGCTATAGATTCTAAAGTTGCCACTGTGGAAAAAACTGAGTTTCTAACAACAAAGCCTATAAAATTAGAAAGACTTAAAACAATAAGCCCTCAACAAGTCGCTGTTGCGACGCCAGTTACTGTAGCAATTAAAAGCACAACAACAAAAAAAGTGCTTGTTAAAAAAGGCGATACCCTTTCTGCTATCTTTAAACGCTCATCACTTAGTGCTTCTACTCTACATAAAATTATGAACTCCAGTAAGCAGGCAAAACGCTTAACCCGTATCAAACCAGGTCAGGAGTTAGTGATTACTTTTAATAGTAATAATACATTCAAGTCTCTTCATTACGATATTGATAGAGTTGATTCCCTGATTGTAGAAAAAAAAGCTGACAGCAAAGACTATGCTGTTAGAATTGAAAGCAAAGATATTGATACTAGACAACAATTTGCCACAGGAACGATTAACTACTCACTTTTTTCTGCAGGCAATAAAGCAGGTTTAAGCAATTCGATGATTATGCAGCTTGCACAATTATTTGGTTGGGATATTGATTTTGCTTTAAATATCCGTAAAGGGGATTCATTTGCTATTTTGTTTGAAGAAAAATACATAGATGATAAGAAAATTGGCAATGGCAACATTCTTTCTGCTGAATTTGTAAACAGGGGTAAGGTATTTACAGCAATACGTTACACTGATAGTGCTGATCATACCGATTATTATTCTGCAGACGGACTTAGTATGCGTAAGGCTTTTTTACGGACTCCTGTTGATTTCTCTCGTATTAGTTCACGCTTTTCCAGTGGTCGCAAGCATCCAGTGCTAAATCGAATTCGTGCTCATAAGGGTGTTGATTATGCAGCGGCCCGCGGTACACCCATCAAAGCAGTCGGTGACGCCAAGCTTATTTTCAAAGGGAGAAAGGGTGGCTACGGTCGTGTTATTATTTTGCAGCACGGTGCTAAATATTCAACGCTATATGCCCATATGAATTCATATAATAAAAAAATGAGGCATGGTACGCGCGTCAAACAAGGTCAGGTTATAGGTTATGTCGGCAGCTCAGGTTTGGCAACAGGACCACATTTACATTATGAGTTTCGTTTGAATGGTGTGCAGAGAAACCCCTTAACAGTTCCACTACCTAGCGCTTCTCCTATTGCAAAGAAATATCGTAGTGATTTTAAGGCTACTGCTGAAACTATGATTTCCCAATTAAAATTAAGAAAGCAGGAAACTGTTGCTTTATCAGAGCAATAACACACTATTGCTTAATGTATGGGAGATTCATCACTTGAGAATTCACCCAGCTAATACTTTTGGCTTTTTTTATTGACTTCAATGACTCAATCTGAATCATTGCCGCTCGCATCAACAACAAAGCCCTATTTTATAGGGCTGATGTCCGGCACCAGTCTTGATGGTGTCGATACGGTTATTTGTGCTATAGAATCAAGCAGTCAATTTTCCCTTTTGCATGCAGAAACATTTCCCATCCCGGAACAGCTCAAGAAAGACTTACTTGCTCTAAGTCAGGAACGACAAGAAAATGAACTTGATCTCTATGCACAGCTTGATGTTCAAATGGGACGTTTATTTGCAGACTATTGTTTACGTCTATTAGAAAAAAGTGATCTGCAAGCCGAGCAAATTTGTGCTATTGGTAGTCATGGACAAACGTTACGCCACTACCCTGAGAATCAATACCCCACCACATTACAGATTGCTGATCCTAATATCATTGCCCATCAAACAGGCATTACTACTATTGCAGATTTTCGGCGTAGAGATATGGCTGACGGAGGACAGGGCGCACCACTGGTACCACCTTTTCATCAGGCTATATTTAAAGACATCAATAATAACAATAGAGTCGTATTAAATATTGGCGGGATTTCCAATATTACTTTTTTACCCGGTGATTCAGATAAGGCACTTGGTTATGACATTGGCCCAGGAAATGGGTTAATGGATGACTGGTGTATTCGACATTTTGATTGTGCTTATGATCAATCAGGAAAGCTTGCTGCTCAGGGGAAAGTGGATAAAAAACTTCTCTCATTGTTGCTCAGTGATTCATTTTTCTCACAAAAAGCACCTAAAAGTACGGGTAGAGAATATTTTTCCTATCAATGGCTTGAAGCACAGCTAAAACAACAGCAATATGATATTAGTCATTTTGATGTTCTGGCAACATTACTTGAATTAACTTGCTTAAGCATCAGTAACGAAATTTCATCACTCAGTACTATGGTTAATGACAAGGTTGATAATACGATTAATGAACTATTGGTGTGTGGTGGTGGTGTGAAAAATAGCTTACTCATGCAGCGCTTACAGGAACTTATGCCGAAAGTGACTGTGAGCTCTACAGAAAATTATGGCCTGCATCCAGACTGGGTTGAAGCCAGTGCTTTTGCATGGCTTGCCCATCAGACGTTCAATGGTTTATCTGCTAATCTTCCCTCTGTTACTGGTGCCAAAGATAAAGTGATTCTTGGTGCCATCTGGCAGGCTTAACGGGTTAGTTTAACGCATATCCATTGGTGTATAAGCGCGATTTTGTTCTCCCGTGTAAATTTGTGTGGGTCTAAAGATACGATTATCTTTTAATTGCTCACGCCAATGCGCCAACCACCCAGCACTTCTGGCAATAGCAAAGATTGCCGTAAACTGATTAGCAGGTATGCCCATTTCTCTATAGAGTAAACCAGAGTAATAGTCCACATTCGCATAAACCCCTTTTTCAGCCAGGCGCTCTTCACAGGCTTTTTCCAATGCTTCTGCTACTTCAAACAGAGGATTGACATCCCCGCCTCTGGCTTCCAGAAGCTCTTTAATAAGTCCTTGTAAAATAGTGGCGCGAGGATCTTTAGTCTTGTACTCACGATGGCCCATACCCCAAATTTTACCTTTGCGTCTTAATTGTTCATCGACAAATTTAGCTGCATTTTCTGGTTTGCCAACCTGTTCCAACATCGTCAAGACCTTTGCATTGGCACCACCATGCAAGGGCCCAGACAAACAGCCGATAGCAGCTGAAATAACACTATAGGGTGATGATAATGTTGAACCATTAACCATTACTGAAAAAGTTGAGGCATTAATAGTATGTTCAGCATGTAAAATCAGACAAACATCCAGAATACGTGCCATTAAGGGATCATGCTCTTTACCCGTTAACATATAAAGAAAGCTTTCGGCATAATTGAGATCATAACGATAGGGTGCCGGCTCATAGCCCTTGGCTATATGTTTCCAGGAAGCAACCATAGTACCCATTCTGGCAATTATTTTTATCGTTGCCGAATTGATATAATCCAGATCAGTACAGACTTCACTATCTATCAGACACTCACTGCCCTGATAAAACATTCCGAGACTGGACACGGTAGTTTGCAGCATTAACATAGAATCAGCTGAACCAGGTAGGGTTTTCATTAAATCAACAAGGTGATATTTTAAAGCACGATTGGTACGCAAATTATCGGAGAATGTTTGTAAATGATCTTTTTTGGCTAGTTCACCATTCATTAATAATAAAATGGTCTCCTCAAAGGTACTGTATTTTGCCAGCTCCTCAATAGGATAACCACGATACGAAAGGATACCTTTCTCACCATCAATAGTAGAAATATTAGATTTTGTGGCAGCTACACCAGCTAAACCAGGAAGATATTCATTCATATTAACCCCCGAATGTGATTATGGAATATTATTTTTATTCTAGCAAAAAATAAAAAAGGCGCTGTAAAAACAGCGCCTTTTTAAAAATCATTGAAGAATATTTCTGTAAATTTAATCGCTGTTTACTTTTCTTCTGTAGAGAAAGAGGAACCACATCCACAAGTAGTGGTCGCATTAGGATTCCGAATAACAAATTGAGCACCTTCAAGACCTTCTGTATAGTCAATTTCTGCACCGACTAAATATTGAAAGGACATGGGATCAATTAATAATTTTACACCCTGATTTTCAACTTCTGTGTCACCATCATTGATGGCTTCATCAAAAGTAAAACCATACTGAAAACCTGAACATCCGCCTCCAGTAACAAAAACTCGTAATTTTAAATTATCGTTCTTTTCTTCTTCAATCAAAGATTTAACTTTTAATGCTGCGGCATCAGTAAAATCTAACAGGCTATCTTCATTCATACTTTCACTCACTACTTTATTCTAATTTCAAACTCTATTATTAAATAATAATAGCCTAAGAGTCAAGATCAATATTATTAATTCCTAATTTTACTAGTCATATTGCTATGAATAGTTACTCTAGGAGCCTGTCCGAGAATAGAAAGCCTGCTGCAAAAAAACTGATTTTGGCCATATTTTCCTATCATTTTCATTTAATATACCCATGACCTATGAAAATGCTTGATTTTCATAGAGAAGAAGATCAAAATTATCCAATGACGCAAATTACTCTCACAGCCCATG
>JAIVER010000069.1 GCA_023864145.1 Thiohalomonas sp.
TGTATGTTCTTTTCTGTCCCATTCTTGCACCTCAATAAGTGATTGTTATTATCTCTTATTAAAGTGTACGGTTCCATTAGACCACAACAGATAGAGTGTGGGGCGAAATAAACCATACTCTTGACTCATTTGACTCACTGAACCATGTAACCCTTGGTTTGCCAATACCTTTGCGCTAAACTCTATTTTCTGGGAAGTCCTTAAATTAGTGTTGTGCGAGCCTGTCACGGGTATTGCTCCTGGATAAATTGTCTGGTAACAATATTATCTCAGAACACGGGTTTGATGACTTCCTTTTTTATTGCTGAGCTCAGAAAACTGTAAAGCGGGGTTGAGCTGTCCCGTTTTAAGCTCATCAAGTCGGATCTATGCTGAGCTTAAAACAACTGCGACGCAGTTAAATTACAATGAGTGCTGGAGGCTTATTTTGGCAAAGGCAATGGAGAAATTTAAGGTTAATCTGGGCTCTGATAATTATGTGAGACTACCAGCTCCTTCATAGAACATAATGAGTTAGACTTTTAGGTTGTTTATGCTAAATTTTGGTTGCTGGCAGGGTTAACTGATTTTTTTAGGTTGAACGCTTTTTTGGAAGTCTCAAGCACGACTGGATATTTAAAATTGCTCAACCTATCCGTGAAGATATGAAAAAAGATGTCGCAGTTTAGATGAGGTATTACAACCTTGAAAGGCTGCATACAGCGAATGGTGATCAGTCACCAATTAACTATGAAAATTCTCTAAAAAAAGTGTCCGGTTGGACTTGACCAGTACATCCAGCTTATAGGCCGCAAAGATCATATTAAATACTTCTTGTGGATATTCCAGATATTAAACAAACAAAAAGTTGGGTCTGACATCATATTCTACAAAGAAAGGCAGAGTAGCATTCTCTATGTAAATAAAGAATAATAAAGCAAAAAAAAATAAACCTTTAAAAAATGATTAACGGTAGGTTTCACTTGTTTTGGCGCCAGAGTTAGTAAAATAACAGGGATCAGGAGACTGCCGCCGACAACTATGACATCCATTTTTAAGCCATACAAAAAGGCCAGCCAATAATTAACATCACTATCAGCAAAGCGCTCAAAATATAAGCTGAAAAGAACCACTCACCCAACAAAAAAATGGACAAAAGCGCCAAAAAATAATACATCAGGATCTTAATCAGTTTCACACACCACTCTTTATTGTTACGTTGAACCTAGAATAATCACAGAAGAATTTAAACTATTAGCAAGTTACAGCTTAGCCTTTTTCCTGTGCTGTAAAGTTTGCCTTATTATAGGGATAGGCCACATTGAGTAAAAAGATAATAGAACCCGCAAACTCTAACATTTCACCCTTTTTAGATGATGCCATCAGAACCTGAACCAGAATCAGTAAAAGAACATAGGCAGCAATTTGATAATTTTGAGCAATCGGTACCGCAAATTTATCTAAAAAGTTCTTCACGCCTTCTTTACGCTTATAAAGCGGGATCAAAACGGCTAAATAAAGCAGCAGTAAAATACCGATACCGCGGCCAAAAATCACCTTATTCAGTTTAGTATCATTCAGCAGAAGATTGTGTAAATTGGTTTCACCTTGAGCATTATTCTGAACAAAAAAATCTGAACTTTCAACATTAAAAATACGCTGTCCCCAGGATATTTCTTCTCCAGCAGCAAAAAAGAAAAACAAACCTAACAAGGAAGTCATAAATAAGAATAACAGCGGACGTTGAGCTTTGAGCAGCCATACTCTGCGAGAACACACAAAAAGACCAATTAATAAAAAAACAACAGTAGACCACTCAGTAAAGCCATCCTCCATCACATAATAGAGTTTAAATGAGTCATGATCGACATAACTCCAGATAAAGCCAATTAACGTAAATACCGAACAATAAGCCAAAGCTATTTTTTCAAACAACGATAAATTTTTTAGCATTCTTAAAACCTTTTCCTTAAGACCCTTTTCTTAACCTTAAATTAATCAGGTTAACAGATGGGTGAGCTTAGTTATTTTCAGTCAGAATTTTATCATAAATAAGCAATTAGAAGCCTTTGAGTATTTAAAGTTCAGTGATCTGCAAAAAATTGTACTCAAATTACAATTTTAAAGGACGTTTTTTGTTATACTATGTGCATTCACATTTTTATTTGACCACCTGTACAAAATGAGGCTCTATGGACACCCCCTGCTTTGAATTAAAAGGAAGCTTGTTTACCCTAAGCGTTTTGCAGCTTTTTGATAATGACCTGGAGTTACTAAAAGAACAATTACAAAAACGTATACAAATGGCGCCTGCTTTTTTTAACCACACTCCCTTTGTGATCGATCTTCATGAATTACCTGAAGATAAGCAGGATCTGGATTTTGTCGCACTAAAAGAATTACTCTTATCATTATCTATTATTCCTGTGGGTGTAAAAGGTGCTGATAAGTCACTTTTTCCTAAGCTTGAAGCAGCACATTTAGCAATATTAGCTGAGGCAAAAACAAGCGCTCAGAAGAAAACAATAATAGAACCTGAGTCTAAGCCTGAACATGAGCCTGAACATGAGCCTGAGACAGTACCTGAAGCTGAAAAAAAAGAACAACCCAAAACTCCTGAAACTCAACAAACCCCAGCACGCAGGCCTGCTAAAATAGTTAAACAGACCATTCGTTCAGGCCAGCAAGTCTACGCTCCAGGAGGCGATCTGGTTGTTATTGGTTCAGTTAGCGCTGGTGCAGAAATACTAGCCGATGACAATATTCATATTTATGGGACCATAAGAGGCAGAGCCTTAGCTGGTGTCCGAGGTGATCAATCCGCAGCCATTTTCTGCCATTGTTTACAGGCCGAACTCAGTTCAATTGCGGGAATTTACCTATTGAGTGATGACCTGCCAGAGGATAAAATCGGCACATCCGTACAAATTTATTTAGAAAACGAAAAATTACAAATAGAGTCAATTTAGCTCTTTTTAAAAACTTACTAGGAACAATTGAAGCAATGGCAAAAATTATTGTAGTGACATCTGGAAAAGGCGGAGTGGGTAAAACCACCACCAGCGCAGCATTTGGCACTGGCCTGGCACAAAAAGGTAATAAAACAGTTATTATAGATTTTGACATTGGTCTAAGAAATCTGGATCTCATTATGGGCTGTGAGCGCCGGGTGGTATTTGATTTCATCAACGTCATCAATGAAGAGTCAAACCTGAATCAGGCATTAATTAAAGACAAGCGAGTTGATAATCTCTACATTTTACCTGCTTCACAAACCAGAGATAAAGATGCTCTGACTCGGGAGGGCGTGGAAAAAGTCCTTAATGAGTTAGCCAAAACATTTGACTATATTATCTGTGACTCACCTGCCGGTATTGAATCAGGCGCTCTGATGGCACTTTATTTTGCTGATGAAGCACTGATTGTCAGTAATCCCGAAGTCTCTTCAGTAAGAGATTCTGACCGCATTTTAGGCATTCTTGACAGTAAAACCAAACGAGTGATTGAAGGCCAATCACCAGTTAGGGCACATCTGATTATTACGCGCTATTCACCCTCTCGTGTCGAAGATGGTGAAATGCTCAGTGTCGATGATATTATTCAAATTCTGGCAATACCATTATTAGGCGCTATTCCTGAATCAGAGTCCGTATTACAAGCATCCAATACCGGCGTCTCTATTATTTTAGATACTGAAAGTAAAGCAGGTCAGGCCTATGATGATTTAGTAGAACGTTTTCTTGGTAATGATGTGGAACAGCGTTTTCTAACTCCGGAGAAAAAAGGCTTTTTCTCCCGTGTCTTTGGAGGTTAATGATGGCTATTTTAGATTATTTTAGGAGCAAAAAGAAAAAAACCGCCTCTCTGGCTAAAGATCGTCTGCAAATCATTGTCGCCCATCAAAGAAGTGGTCATGCCAGTTCAAGGGCAGATTATCTCCCTCAACTCAAAGAGGATATCCTAAAAGTGATCAGCAAGTATGTTGATATTGATCCCAGTCAAATCAAGGTTCAACTTGACACTAATGATAGTGACTGCCCTATTTTAGAGCTCAATGTTGCTTTACCCGAACATGGTAAATTAATGAAATAAAAAAGGGAAGTGCAGGGTGGAATGCGTTTCGCTTTTCCAACCTGCTTTATTTAGCGCATGATGTATTTACAGCAAAATGATTAACTCTTAAATTTAACAAATCATGACCATCATATTTCTCTGTATTGGCATTATCCATCCAATAAGACCCGCTATGTAAGCATTCTAACTCAACACGTCCGCCATTAAGCACTGTCAGGTGATAGTTTAAAGTTGTATTAGCAAAATTTTGTTTTTATGATTCTGTGTCATACAACCCAATTTATAAGTCATATAACACAAGAAAACACTTCTTATTATAGTCTTCTAACTCGAAATGAACGCCCTTTTAGTTGTCCGTCAGCTATTTTTCTCAGAGCATATTGAGCCACGTCCCGGCTCACAGCCACATAGGATTTATTAGCGAATATTTGTATTTTTCCTACCTGTTTTCCTGCAATACCATCTTTACCCGTTAATGCACCAAGAATATCACCGGGTCTCACTTTTTGCTTTTTTCCGCCATCAATTTGCAGCGTCACCATAGGAGGTTGATAAACAGCCTTATCCAGTAAATTGACAGGTTGTAAAGGTTCTTCATTAATTGTCTGTCCTAAATAATCTTCAAGCTTTGACAGCTTAAAGTTTTCTTTGTCAGTATAAATAGTACAGGCTAAACCTTTGTTTCCTGCTCGTCCTGTACGTCCGATACGATGTACATGAACTTCAATATTACGGGCAATCTGATAGTTAATCACCGCATCCAGTGATTCGATATCAAGGCCCCGTGCCGCCACATCGGTGGCAACCAGGACTGAAATACTTTTATTAACGAACTGAACCAGAGTCTGATCTCGATCTCTTTGCTCCAGATCACCATGCAATGCCATTGCACTAAAACCATAATCACTCAGTGCGTCAGCAATTTCCTGTGTTTCTATTTTTGTATTACAAAACACCACTGCCGATTCAGGACGATAGTGCTGTAATAATAAGCGAACTACGGTCAGGCGGTGGGCATTATCTTTTGCCTTAAATAAATGCTGCGCAATAGTGGAGTTATCATGCATCGAAGCCACTTCAACCATTACAGGCTGCTGCATAATACGTTTTGCAACCGATTTAATCTGGTTGGGAAAAGTTGCACTAAACATCAGCGTTTGTCTCTGGGCGGGTATCTGGTCAATAATAGCATCCAGAGCTGACTGAAAGCCCATCTCTAACATGCGATCAGCTTCATCCAAAATAAGCAGGTTCACATTGTCTAATTTCAATGTGTCTTTACCCAGGTGATCTTGAATTCGACCAGGCGTACCAACAATAATATGGGCACCATGCTCTAAAGACGCAACCTGAGGTCCAAAAGGCATACCACCACAAAGTGTCAACACTTTAATATTATGAATAGAGCGCCCTAATTTTTGAATTTCTTTAGCTACCTGAACAGCCAGTTCACGGGTCGGGCAGAGAATCAATGATTGGATGCGAAAGCGTTTAACTTCCAGTTTTTCTAAAAGCCCCAATCCAAAAGCGGCAGTTTTTCCTGAACCGGTTTGCCCCTGAGCAATCACATCTTTGCCATTTAAAATATGTGGTAAGCTCCTGGCCTGAATTGGAGTCATGGACTGATAACCAAGAGACGTCAGATTCTTGAGTAAAGCAGGATGCAATTTAAGTGTTGAAAAATCAGTTTGACTCAAGGGAATTGTCCTTTGTAATAGGTAAATAGTTGCTAAATCGGGAAGGATAACATTCAAACAGGGTTGCTGTCACAAAAAGAAGTGACTATAAGCTTATCAAATGTTATTTAGAAATACACGCTGAGTAGTTACTTATTTTTTAGAATTTAATAGTGATTGATACTCTTCGGGTTATTACCGACAGAGCAAACTTTGTAGTTATTTTTACCTGTCTTTTTCACATCATACATAGCCGTGTCTCAATTTTTGATCAGTTCATCAATAGTTTCACCATGTTTAGGATACAAAGCAATACCGATACTACTACCAATCCGGCATTGTTGTCTCAAAATATCAAACGGGTCTGAGAGAGTTGAAATAATCTTTTCAGCAATAATATTAACAACCTTATCGTCCGTAAAATTCGATATAATCAGCGTAAACTCCTCACCACCAAGGCGAAAGAGTGCATCTTCATCTCTGAGCAGTGTTTTCAGTCTACTGGGCACTTGTCTGAGCAATTCATCACCACAATCATGTTCATAAGTATCATTTACGGGACAGATCAAATATAAGCAATTTGCTTTACATTTAGGCACACCTCAATCTCAGAATATTTAAATTCTGAAAAACTGTATTTAGTGGTGATTTTTTTAGTGCACGGCTCTGGTTGCTGGATACCCAATCATGGGCAGAAGTCCCTTTGTAACGACCCTGCCTGCGTGCTTTTAGGTTGTACCAAGCTTTAAAAAGCTCTAGAAAATTCTGATTAACGCCTTTTCGCATATAGAGATAAGGACGTAACACTGAATTAAATCCTGCAATCGCACTGGATGCCCAATAACGATTTTCGACTAAACCTTTAATGCGATCAAGTAATTCATCCAGGTTGTCACCCAACTCTTGCTGCAGATTACGAAAAAGCGCCTGAAAGAATTGGTATTTT
>JAIVER010000070.1 GCA_023864145.1 Thiohalomonas sp.
AATAATCATTTTTTTCACAATGCTAAAGAGTTTCGACAGAAAATTAATGAGTTTTTTGATGAAATTTTACCGAGCATTGGAAAATCATTAAATTCTCGAATTAATGATAATTTCCAAGTGTTCGATCCTGCATTTTCAAGTTGATTGGGTATATAAGAGATCATATTCGGCGATTTGGACGATATGACGTTGGTAAAGACGATCCTCCTCGGCTGAATCCACAATCAATACCAATTAGTATGGCGTAAATTTGTCAAGTGCCTACTTTTTACACGTATTATGAACAGACCCGAATTAGCTAGAAACAGCGCTGCATTGATCAGCATAATCCCATCTTTTGTGCAAAGCTGAAAATTACTGAAAAATAGAGTCCTTATGCTGAGGTCTCATTATATCAAAAATAAGCCCCGGATTCGGGAAAAAGCAGGGTTTTAAGTACTTATTCTGTGCATTTAAAGCATCGCATGAATCACTATAGAGTATTTTTAGAGCTTAGTGACAGAAAATTACAAAAAAGCGGACAATTTTATTCAGGGATTCAGAGTTGGTTGTCCAAAAAGTTGACCGTTATTCCTAATTATCATTTAATCAGCTACCAATTATGTATCAATAATTCTATCAATTTAAGGATTTAAGATGAGCGCCGTACCAAATGAAAAAATGATTATTGGTCTAAATGATCACGACAACTGTTACCTCTATTACTACAAATAAAACAGCTGATTCTATTAATTCTCTAATATCAATTTCAGCTGATCAACTAGAAAAAATTGTTTTAGCAATTGAAAATACTTCTGAAATATCTGTTTCAAGCTTACCACCTCTTAATATATCATTATCTTCAAGTACGGGTCTAAGTACAAAAGGGGTATGAAACGACAACACACGCCACTTAACTTATTGATAATAAGATAAATTCAGCCCTACCTTTTCCTTAATTGGATTAATGAGCACTCTCTCCAAATTTGGCTTGTTGGTAGGCTTCTCAAAACTCATCATTCTGTCAATAATTAAGAATTTTATTTTGATAATGGTTTTTGATAACAAAAAGCTCCTCAAAATCGCTATATAATTATCAATACTAAATTTTATCTAAAAGGATCGTTATTGATAAGACAAAAACAACGTGATTTAGAGGTAGTAGGCACCAATTTTTGTGGTTGGTATTTTTTATAAAACCGAGTTACTTTTTTACCTTATAATCAATTAGTTAACTACATCTTATTGTCGTTTTATACCGTTTTTGTAGTTTGACCCATTGATCTAAAACGTGTATTTATGTGCTTTTCAAAAAAAAAGGTTAACTTTTTGTTACATTAAATCATAGAGTTAAGTGCTGTTAGTGAGCGTTTTTACCGATTTTGTAGTAGAACCCAAAATAAGTGAGATTTACATTTGAAAGATAAATTCATTCCTTTTTCTCGTCCAACAATTAACGAGGAAGAAATAAACGAGGTGGTTGATTCTCTTGTTTCAGGCTGGATTACCACTGGACCAAAAGTTTCTCGGTTAGAAAAATTATTTTCAGAGCGATTTGGTGTAAAAGATAGTTTAGCCGTTAGTTCAGGAACTGCTGCTTGGCACATATTAGCTCATTGTTTAGATATAGGCCCAGGGGATGAAGTAATCCTTCCATCCATTACTTGGCCTTCAATGGCTAATGTTATTGAGTTGCTTGGCGCTACTCCAGTATTTGCAGATGTTGATAAAAATACAGTACTTATGGAGCCATCTGAAGTAGAGCGTTTAATGAATTTTAAAACTAAAGCGATCTTGCCTGTTCACTATGCTGGTGCAGTAGCTGATATTGATGCTTACAAATCAATTATAGGTAATCGTCAAATTGCTATTGTTGAAGATGCTGCTCATGCGATTGGAAGTCAGTATAAAGGTTTTGAGGTTGGCAGTCATTCTGATGCAGTTATTTTTAGTTTCCATCCAACTAAAACCATGACAACGGGAGAAGGAGGCTTGTTAGTTTGTAAGGATACCAATATTATGAATAGAGCACGTAGCCTTAGTCTTAACGGTGTAGGAAAATCAGCGTGGGAGCGGCTTAGCCAATCCAGTGCAAGCTATGAATTAAAAGAGCCTGGCTATAAATATAATATGCTTGATATGCAAGCTGCTTTAGGCATCCATCAGCTAAAAAAGCTAGATTTATTTATTGAGTTGAGAACTCAACTGGCGGAGAGATACCAAATGTTATTATCAGAGATAACTGCGATAAAATCTATTGGGTTAGTTGATTATTATATTAAGCATTCGTGGCATATCTATGTTATAAAATTAGATTTAAATGTATTAAATATGTCGAGAAAAACATACATAGATAAGTTAAAATCACAAAATATTGGAGTGGGCGTTCATTTTGAAGCAACACATATGTTGGAATACTATAGAAAAAAGTACCGCTATACAACTGAAGACCTACCCAATGCAGTTGAACTAGGTTCAAGTTTAATATCATTACCTTTATACCCTAGTTTAACATTTGAAGAGCAAGACCGGATTGTCAATGCGATACGAGCTATCTCAGAGTAGTAATAAGTTTATTGGAAATAAAAAAATAGAGGTTTTTTGTTTTAATGAAAATTTTAATATTAGGTATAAATGGTTTTATTGGCAGCAATCTAACGAAAAGTATTTTAAAGAATACTGATTGGGACGTTAGTGGCTTGGATATTCAACAAGAAACTGTTGAAAAACTTTTAGAGAATAAAAAATTAACGTTTAAGTCTGGCTGTATCAATAAAGAAAAAAAATGGGTTTTAGAACAGATAAACATGGCTGATGTGGTTATTCCGCTAACTGCTATAGCGACACCTATGAGCTATATTAAAGACCCTATATCTGTTTTTCAATCGGTGTTTGAGGCCAATATGTGGGTAGTTAAAGAATGTGCACGGTTAGGTCGACGTATTATTTTTCCTTCGACATCAGAAGTATATGGGATGTGTGATGACGCATCTTTTCATGAGCAAAATAGCTCGCTTGTCTTAGGGCCAATCCATAAGGAACGCTGGATTTATTCATGCTCAAAACAATTATTAGATAGAGTGATATGGGCTTACGGAAAAGATGGCTTACCATTTACTCTGTTCCGACCTTTTAACTGGATTGGTTATGGACAAGATAATAATAATAAAGGTACTTCACGACTTATTCCTCAATTTTTAGGTAATATTCTTCGTAATGAACCATTACAACTTGTGGATGGTGGTAAGCAACGGCGTTCATTTACGGATATTAGTGATGGGATTGATGCTTTGATCCGTATTATACGGAATGAGAATGGAGAGGCTAATGGTAAAATTTTTAATATTGGCAATCCTAACAATAATGCTTCTATCATAGATGTTTCCAACATGC
Source organism: Thiohalomonas sp. (assembly GCA_023864145.1). GTDB lineage: Bacteria > Pseudomonadota > Gammaproteobacteria > GRL18 > GRL18 > GRL18. The sequence goes on from JAIVER010000070.1 coordinate 3,373, forward strand.
TGATGGCTGCGCTCAATGTATATCCTGAATATAAATATTTAGCTAATAATATTCAAATAAAATCAGTCACTAAAGAAGAATTCTACGGCAGTGGTTATCAGGATGTACAGCAACGTATTCCTGATATTTGTAATATTCAGGAAGCGTTGAAGTGGGCACCCTCTGTGTCTTTAGAGCAGTCTATAGAAAATATTGTAAGGCATACTTTCTATAATATTGGTAATAAAGAGATACAAAGAACATCACTTAAGGTGGGATAAAAGAATATATTATGTTTACTGTTATTACATGGTGTACAAGTGGGTATAAATATCTTGCGGAAGGTTTAATTAGTGATTGTAAACGATTGGGTTATGACTATCACATTTATGAATTGGATAAAGAATTTCCAAATTTAGCGGCTGCATACTGTAATCATCCAAGAATTGTACGTCAAGGTGTGGAAACTTTTAATAAAATTTTATTTTTAGATGTTGAATGCCGAATAGTTAAGCCAATACCTGAGCACTGGGAAGCACCTCTTGTCTCGGTTAGAGAGCCTGCTCAAAATTTTTGGATTACTTATAATACAGGTACTGTTATGGCAGATAGGTCTTGTATTCCATGGTTGGATATGTGGGTTCTTCTCGTTGATGCTTGGGGAATGGATAACCTAAGCAGTGATGCCTATATTTATTGGCCTAATGATATTGGTGACGAATTACCTTTTAATGCCGCTATAACAGCAATGAATATTCAATTAAATACGGTAAAGCTGTCTTATATTGATAGGACTGGTAAAGCAGAACTTGCTAGAGGTTTATGGAAAAATGAACATACGGTTATTCAACATCCAACCATTCACCATTGGCCCAAGGAGGAGGGTTTAGTGGAGTGTAAAAAATTATTTGTGCAAAATTTTGCGGGTGATCCTGAAGTTGCTAAAACCTTATTTAATACTTCAAAAAATATAGTTGAAAACAACGGGTGGATATTTGACGCTGTTGAAAAATATTATGCACCTAAAGAATTTTGGCCAGACAATAAGCGGAAATGGATATCTGAGCCTGTTATCTTAAGCTCGGCGCAGCGGTAAAATATGCTTTATTATTTTAAAGGGCCTCAGTGTGATTAGAATTGCTATTGTCGGAGCAGGAACTATGGCATCGGTTCGAACACGTGCATTGTTAGATACAGGTCTTGTTGAACTTTGTGGTATTGCATCATACCGTGCTGAGTCCGCCAATAAGTTTGCCAACGACTTCAATATTTCTTATGCAACGACAGACTATAGACATTTAATAGCACAAAAACCAGACGCGATACTCGTTGAGCTTCCACATAAAGTTCAAGACGATGTTGTTATGTGGGCTCTACAAGAAAAATTACATGTCTTATTAGGTGGTTGCTTGTCTACGACCAGTGCAATAGGGGAGAAAATAGTTGCGCTTTGTGAAGAAAACAAAGTAATTGTCGAATGTGGTTATGAGGCAAGGTACAAACCTTGTTGGCACTATATTAAACAGCAATTAGAGCGACGTTTGATCGGCACACCCTGTGTCGTTAATGCGATAGCTCTTTGGAATGCACCTACTGATAGTTGGTATTATAATCAAGTTGCTAGTGGTGGTATGCCTGTAACCCATATAAGCTATGCATTTATCAACCCACTACGTTGGCTGTTTGGTGAGCCTTTACAATTATCTGCTATGTCAAATAAAGTAAAAGAAACTGATCATGATTGTGTTCATGAGGAAAGTTGTGTGATCAATATTAGATTTCCTAATAATTTGTTAGTATCGCTAACGGCAGGCTACATCACAGCTCCTGAGAAGGTGCATTGGCAACTGGAAATTTTAGGCACAAGCGGTATGCTGGAAATTCATCCTGGTGATTTAGATTCAGGGTTGGTTCGACATTACAGTGAAGAGAGCGGTATAATTACGTTGGATTTCTCGGACTTTGAAAATGCTTTTAACCGTCAAGCACACATTTTCATTGATGAAATAAAAAATCTAGGTAATGACAAGAAAAAAGCTCTCCTTAATCCTCCGCATATCGCAATTAATGATATTAGAATTGCAGAGGCGATTGTACAGTCTTCAAAAAATAATGAGACTATTTTTTTCTAAAAAATCGCAAAGTTTTTCCTGATTAGCCACTTATCTCCTCTATAGATACCTGATTAAAAAAGCAGTACTATATTTATAATCATGTAAGTTCTTGGAGGCCGTCATGTCAATCAATAAAATCGAATATCAGAAAGGCTATAGTATGTTTGATTTTATCAACAATTATGGCACTGAAGAACAGTGTGAAGCTGCATTGTTCAATTGGCGATGGCCTCAGGGTTTCGTGTGTTTTTCATGCAAACATACTCACTATTGTCATCTTAAAAGTCGCAATTTATTCCAATGTAATAAATGTCACTATCAAGCTTCACTTACCAGCAATACATTGTTTTCAAAGACCAAACTACCTTTAACAGTTTGGTTTATGGCCATGCACTTAGTGACTCAATCTAAAACAAGTGTCTCTGCACTTGAGCTTAAAAGACAGCTTGGTGTTAATTACAAAACTGCTTGGTCAATCAGGCACAAACTCCTCCAAGGCATGAAAAGAGTTCAATGATCTATCACCCATATCAGGGGTTATACAACTAGATGATGTTTACTGGGGTGGTGAGCATCGAGGGGGAAAAAGAGGTAGAGGTTCAGAGAACAAGACACCTTTTGTTACTGCTGTATCAGTGAGCGAAGAAGGGGACCCGCTTCAAATAAAGATGACTGTCGTTGATGGCTTTAAATCAAAGACCATCGAAGCTTGGGCTAAGAAGCATTTAGCCATTGAAAGCGAGGTTACTTCTGACAAACTAGCCTGGTTTACCTCTGTTACGAAAGCAGGTTGTAGCCATACTCGAATAAAGTGTGGAGGAAATCTAGAGCTACTTGATAGTAAAGAGTTTAAATGGGTAAATACAATGATTGGAAATGTAAAAACAGCTTTAACAGGCACGTGTCATTCAATCAATTCGAAGCATTTACCGAGATATTTAGCAGAATTTTGTTTTAGATTTAACCATCGGTATAACTTAAGAAACCTGCTTCCACTATTAGGTGAAATAATGGTTAAAACTCCACCGATGCCCAAGAAGTATTTAAAGATGGCGGAGTCTTATGGCTAATCAGGAAGTTTTTTAGATATATAGTTGATTATCCACTATACCCAATCAACTTGAAAATGCAGGATCGAACACTTGGAAATTATCATTAATTCGAGAATCTAATGATTTTCCAATGCTCGGTAAA
>JAIVER010000071.1 GCA_023864145.1 Thiohalomonas sp.
ATTGGAAAATCATTAGATTCTCGAATTAATGATAATTTCCAAGTGTTCGATCCTGCATTTTCAAGTTGATTGGGTATATTTGATCTGTCCCTATTTTTTTAAGCTTAAAAAATATTTAAGCTTAAAGTTTTCATGAATGCCGACGTCCTCTCGCACTTTGAAATGCAGTCGTGCGTTCACTGTTAGGGTTAAACCACTTTAATTTATCATGTAATTTCACCACATCACCAACAATAATCAATGTCGGTGCTTTAACTTGTTCCCGCTCAACAATTTCAGCCAAAGTTGCTAGTGTACCAATATGGACTCGCTGATTTTCCGTTGTCCCCTGCTCAACCAAAGCCGCCGGGGTATCATCAGTCAAGCCATTAGCAATCAACTCTTTATGAATCACTTTCACAGCCTGTAAGGCCATATAAAAGACAATAGTCTGATTTTGATGTGCCAGTGCAGTCCAGTTTAGATTAACGGTGCCATCTTTCAAATGTCCGGTAACAAATACGCAGGATTGGGCATAGTCACGATGTGTCAGTGGAATACCGCCATAACTTGAGCAACCCGCAGCTGCAGTAATGCCCGGCACTACCTGGAAACTCACATTATTTTCTTTAAGCGTTTCAATCTCTTCACCGCCACGGCCAAAGATAAATGGATCACCTCCTTTAAGACGTAATACACGTTGACCTTTTTTAGCATAGTCCACGAGCAGTTGGTTGATATTATCCTGCGGCACAGCGTGGTTGTTTCTTTCTTTTCCCACGTAAAGCAGCTCTGCATCTCGACGCACTAAATCTAAGATGCCTTGCGAAACCAGACGATCATAAACCACTACGTCTGCTCTTTGCATAAGACGCAGGGCTCTGAATGTTAATAAATCCGGATCACCAGGACCTGCACCCACAAGATAGACTTCACCTGTTTCTTCTGTAAAATCTTCATCAATGGCTCGTTGCAATGCATGTTTCGCGGCATGTTCATTGCCCTGAAACAATAATTCAGTGACACGCCCTTCCAGCACCACTTCCCAGAAGTGACGACGTTGCTCTGATTTAGGAAATTTATCAATCACCTTACCGCGAAAACCATTAACTAATTGCGCCAGTTTTCCATAGGCTGCTGGAATATAACTTTCCAGACGTGTGCGTAATAAGCGAGCCAGAACAGGAGAGCTGCCGCCAGTAGAAATAGCAATCTGAATAGGTGAGCGCTCCACAATTGAAGGCATGATAAAGCTGCACAGATGAGGCTGATCGACAAGATTGACCGGCATAGAACGGGCTTTTGCCAGCTCTGATATATTCTTATTAGTCTGTTGATCATTGGTCGCGGCAATCACCAAAACACTATCACAGGCACTGCTGTCACAAATATCAAGCTCTTCAAAGCGGCGTGCGATGTGTTTTATTTCGCCTGATTTAGCCATTTCAGTGACTTCCCGACAAAGTTCCGGAGCAACCACCTGAACCAGAGCCTGAGCTTTTAACAATAAGGCTATTTTTCGGGCTGCAACTTTACCGCCACCAATGACTAAGCACTGACGACCTTTAATATTCATGAAAATCGGGAAAAAATCCACTTGTCTCTTACCTCGTAAAATGCGATATATAAATTATTGTAAAGTACAGCCTTGAGCTTTATTTAATGACAGGCCTGAGGCGTTAGTTAACTAGAGCCCCAGCAGGGGATCGAGTTCATCATCCATATCTAATTCAGATAAATCATCAAAACCACCAATATGCTTACCATCAATAAAAATCTGCGGTACACTATCTCGACCAATTTGTGCACTTATTTCTACAAATTTTTCAACTTCCTGTTCAGGATCAATTTTATCAATTTCTACACCCTTCGATAATAAAAGTTTTTCTGCATTTCTGGAAAAAGGACAAGAATCAGTGCAATACATCGTGACTATAGCCATAGTTTTACATACTCATTATTTTTAAAGGTTGCATCGGCTTTATAATTAACCATTCATGGAGCATAAGCATATTACCTGTTCATAATACTCTTCCCACTACACCACTAGAGATATTAATTCTGTAATATCCTTAAATTCATCACTATCGGATCAAATACCGGCTTCAATTTTTTTCTCATCAAACTACCCACCGCCGTACTATTGGCAATAGCAGGTGCTAATAAGGTTTGTGATGTTCTGCTTAAAAACAAGACTGCCTTTAACTGCTCAAGCAGCTCAGGAACCTGAGCCTGCATTGCTTTAAGCTCCTCACTGCAATAGTTATTATGTTCTTCATGATAAATATCATTAACCAGCAGAGTCAGCGCATTGATATCAGTTTGCGGTTCACCATGAAGAGTTAAAGCCAGCTCATGATGCTGTAGTGTTTGCCCTGATTCAGGCTGATTAACGTAAGCATAGCGCCTGATACTTTCAAATAATGCACCGACAATATCGTAGTTTGGGATACGCTTAAATGATGCTTCAGCCGTTTTTAGAAAAGTTTGCCCTGATTCACTGAGTAATTTACACAAGATAATGGCATAAGGATTATTTTCATTGAGGAGTTCAGACAGGGTTTCTTTTATTTCCTGATAACGAGAATGTTCGGTAAGCTGTTCTGGCATATTATCAGGACGGATATCTAAAAACCCCACATATAGCGTATTTTTACTTTTGGCTTTCTTCCATAAGCTCATCACCTCATCATCAGAAATCAAACCGGCCTGCAGCACAAGTTGTGTGCTGATAAGCATACTCAAAGGATCTTCTTCAAAAGGTAAAAATTCAATTAAAAAATTGGCCAGTTCCTGACCAATATCAGACTCGACAACAGCCTGGTTACCCAGCATACTGCGCGCATTGTCGGCTGACTGCAGTGCCCACCAGGCACTTTCAGCGATATCGGGGGTAATGTCTTTGTTATTGACCACAGCAGTAACGGCTTCTTCTTCACCCAGTAATAACAGTTTATCTAAACTGCTATTACGTAAATCCCCCATACGATTCCATTGAGAGATAAACATAGGAAAACCACCCGATACTCCCAATGCTTTTGTGGAAAGAAAATCTTTGACTTCTTTAATGTATTTTTCACTTCGCGTTGTCGGATTAAGCTGAATTTTTGCTTCTCCCTTGTGAGTCAAGGCATAGACAATCAGCTTTCCTTCATCAATTCGTATGGCACTGACTTTTTGTGCCAGCAATACATTCAATCTTAAACTGTCTTCGTTGGATAATAGCATTTGGTTTACGATATATTAAGTTAGTATTTATGTCTCAATTTCCACCGTAGAGCCTATGGCCACTTAATAAACGATATGGTGGTTAGTTACATTAGTATTCAAACTAATTCAACTGAATCCGTTGTCCCCAGGGAACCGGCGCTTTACCTTTCACTAACCAGATAACCGGGTATTGAGGTTCACTCAGGGGAAATTCACCTTCTGCATCAGTGAAGTAGATTAAGAGATCGGGGCACATCTGCTGTTTTTCAACCCAGTCAAACACCGGCGTAAAGCGAGTGCCTCCGCCGCCTTTAAATTGAATGGGTAATTTCAGCTCATCCCATGGCTCAAATTCCCATGGCCCTTCATCGGTGACTTCTGTATCACAGGCATGTAAAGCAATTTTTGCACGCACTTGCGCCTTGATTTGGTCCACTTCTGATAGAAATTCTTTAATCTCTTTGGTGGCAATTGAACCGCTTATATCCAATGCCACAACAATATTCACCATATGGCTGCGTAAACGGGGATATATAGCCGGTTCTCCACGACGACTTGATGGCCGGGTATAGCTATAATCTTCCCTTGCTGTGGCACTCATATAACGCGCCAGCAGCATGCGCCAGGGTAATTGCGGCTGCAGCAGATGATCCACCAGACGAGCCATGGATTGACTAAGCTTGCCGGCCTGAAGCGCTTGTTGTGCAGCACCTGCTAAGCGTTGCTGCCATTGTACGCTAAGAGTCTGAATCTCATCATTATCAAGAGTCGCCGGCGGTTCTTTTTGCGTCTCGTTATCCATCTCGTTATCAAAGTCATCAGCGGAGCCGCCCTGTTTAAAATCAGGTGATGATTGTTCACTGTCTCCTGTTTGTCCCTGTCCATTGTCAGCATCATTTTGCTGCTGCCTATTAAGCTTTTTATTTTCTGTGTCTTTAGCATCACCCTGATCAGATTGCTCACCTTCACTATTATCCTCCCCCAGTTCACTATCAGCATCATTTTCAGCTAATGTAGGATAAATTTCCTCAGCCGTCATAGCAATATATTCGTGCAGGTACAATATATGCGGCGGCGGCTTCAGACCATCTTCGATAAGAATAGGATTAATGGCAAAATCACAAGCCATGTCCCAGCGCAGTTTTACTCGGTGAGCACGACGAGAGAAGTGAGACAAGGCACAATGCAGGGCTTCATGTGCCAGAGCAAACTGAGTTTCTTCGAGACTAAGCTGTTCTATATACTCAGGATTGACATACAGCTTTTTCATGTCCGTATCTGTGGTTTTACACCACGATGGATCGGCTGCGACGATAGGTAATCTGAGTACCAGAGCAGCGAGAAACGGCTTATCCAGGATAAGGCGGGTTCGGGCTGCACCCAGTTTATTTTCTATTGCTTCATCCATATCTTGTTACCCATACAGCATGATACCAGCGATAGCATCAGCCCAGTTAGCAAATTCTTCAACAGCAAATAAATCTTCACCAATAGCTCTGTGCATATCAGAAACCAGCATAACACCCATTTCTTTCTGACGAAAACTGGCCGCATATTTAAGGATATTAGTATAGATTTTATCTGCCTCTTCAGTATCTCTGGCACGAATCGCACGTCCAACTAAAGCAGAAGCAACAGCATACTGTAGGTCAATTTCAGTGGGTGTAGGTACTGTTTCACCATTAACAATGGCATCCAGATCAGGCATTTGATCCAGATTTGCAATAAAAGCATTTAATTCAATACCCGCTGCCGGGCCGACACATGATTGCAAAGCATCAATAAATAATTCCGGGTGATCGGAAAATTTCTGCAAAGCATTATGCACAAATTCCCAGGTTCTTGGCGTTGGGAAAGCAACTGGATTGTACGCAGGATCAAAATCAAATAATAAATCCGGACGAAAACGTAAAAAAGCAATGATCTTTTCATCAATACCATTTTTATACGCCCAGGCCACCCAGTCATCCAGATGAATATCAAATTTATAATGTGAAAAACGATTGGCCAGAGGCGCAGGCATACTATAGGTCACCCCTCTGTCACCCTGACGATTACCCGCCGCAAATATAGCCCAGCCATCGGGTATTTTGTAATCACCCAAACGACGGTCTAAAATTAATTGATAAGCTGCCGCTGACACACTGGGCGGTGCCGAAGTGATCTCATCTAAAAATAAGATGCCTTCATTACCGTGTTTTTCTGCATCAGGCAGCATAGATGGCACTGCCCATTCGACTTTATCACCATCTTTAAATGGTATCCCGCGTAAATCACTGGGCTCCATTTGTGATAAGCGAATATCAATTAAGGTACGCTCATGCTTTTGGGCAACCTGTTGAACAAGCTGGGATTTTCCTACTCCAGGAGGGCCCCAAATCATTACCGGTGTATGGTGCCCGGTTTGTGCCCCTTTAAACTCTTGATCCAGTACAATAAATAATTGTGACGCTTTCATTCAATTCTCACTACTATCAGCATAAAACAGGCTTATTTTTAATAAATACAAACGCTTAATATCGTTAACAACTAAAATCCAGCAAGTTTAAGCAAACGTTCGGCTTCTTCCGGATTTTTTTCCACACCATTGCCGTCTTTATACATCATTGCCAGAGTAGTCATTGAGCCAATTAATCCGGCATCAACACCTTTAGTAAACCATTTAATGGCTTCCTCAGCATTTTTTTCAACACCCTCACCTTCCATGTACATAAAGCCCATACCATGCCAGGCAAGCTCATAGTCCTGATCAGCTGATAGTTTCATCCATAGTGCCGCTGCTGTTTCATTGCGGTGTATACCGAGGCCATTTTGATACATCACTGCCATACGATGTTGTGCTTCCGGCACACCTTTTTCAGCCAGAGGCGACAGCAACTGCACTGCTCTGGTAAAGTGTTTATCTTCCAGTGCCTTAAGGCCACTGTTTAAATCCATTGTTTCTTCTTCATTTAATTGCATAATCACCTCTGTTTACAAGAATCTATAGCATACCATACTATTTTACTAGGTAATTAGGCATATAATAACCTTTATTTTCATTATTGACAAAATTTATTTCCAATCCTATCCCATAGAGATATACCTTTAAACTCAAGCAATAAAGTATACTCAGTTTCTAATTAAGTATCATATCTAGGCATTAGGTAGGGTTGATTTATTTTCTTACTCTACATAAATCCTGTAAAGGTGGATTTAACTATACCCATGATCTATGAAAATGCTTGATTTTCATAGAGAAGAAGATCAAAATTATCCAATGACGCAAATTACTCTCACAGCCCATGAA
>JAIVER010000072.1:0-6245 GCA_023864145.1 Thiohalomonas sp.
TTTCATGGGCTGTGAGAGTAATTTGCGTCATTGGATAATTTTGATCTTCTTCTCTATGAAAATCAAGCATTTTCATAGGTCAGGGGTATAGTATTAATTTTCCAGGATTATGCAAGAGTGATTAACTCAAGGCCTAATTTGCTGCATTCATCCTCATGTTCATGATTACTGACAATGGCAATGCTTGCATCTTGTCCTATCAGGTAGGTCTTTGCTACCCGTACTAAATCATCAATTGTCACAGCAATAATTTGTTGTCTGAATTTTTGCCTTTGTTGTGCATTACGCCCAAACAAGTTACTTTGAAATGTCATCTTTGCATCGCCTGCAGGTGATGCTGGTTTGTCGATACTGCTAATAACACCCAGTATTGACTCTTCTAATGCCTGATAATCATGAGTTGTGTCCACTAACCATGCAAGCGAGTTGTCAAAATCACTTAAGGTATTAGTCAATCTTGGATCACGATAGGAGAAAAACTTAAAACAGGCATTTGCTGAATCCTGATTGGCACCACTGCCATAAGCTCCACCCTGTTCACGAATACAGCGGTGCAGGAAACCATTTATTAAAAAACCACCTAAAACAGTGAGTGGTGGTGCATCCACATGCCCGACAGGAACGGTAGCATAGACTTTGGCACAAAAATTGACTTGTGTACTGGTCAACCAGGCTTGTTTAACATGCATTTTAATTTCAGTAAGATTTAATAACTCATTCGATACACTTGAATGAATCGTTGCAGAATCCCAGTTTTGCAAAATTTCATCACAACAGGATTGATAAACATCTTCTTCACAAACAAGTAAAAACTGAGCAGGAGAACTGTTCAGTTTAGTATGAATACTGCTTAATAACTGAGTTAAATGCTTAATTGCACTATCATCAGTATCATTATGTAGATTATTATCCAGTTCTTTTATAAATGCGATACTGGCCAGCCCATTGTTTTTATGGTTTAAGTGAGCAACGGGGCTCATACCGCTTGCAGCTGCCTGCATAGCAAGCGAATGACCACTGCCTGTAATGCTATTTTCTTTACGCGTTCTTATTTGTGAAATAAGCTCTTTAATTCGATCGCTTTCATCAAAACGCATTGTTTTAAATGAGTGCTTGAGTAAGCGCGTCATTTCTGCATGATTACGCAACAAGGCCTTACCAGAAATGGTATAAAAAGCACTGACCTGTTGTTCATTGTCTATATTGCCACGCATAGTGCTGCCGGCATGAATACCGCCTGAGATCTGAGATTGCCAGACTTGCATCTCTAAATAATCTTTATCAGCACAACCTAGTTCACCAAAACAATAATTAAAAACAGATAAATATTGACGCTCTTCATCTGTAAATTGGGGCATATCCAGAATTAATTGCTGATAAACCAGGCCATTTGTACCCTGATTAAAATGAGATATTTTAATATCTGAATATTGCTGCTCATAATGTTGAGGAATTTTTATTGTTTCAGGCACATCTTGCAGAGTGACTTTAGGTAAAATCTCATCAATATTTGTTTCTAACTTGTTTTGACGTTCAGATAAATTACTGGCTAAATCAATCAGAGTATTTTTTTCTTCCTCACTCAAATTAGATTTAATCTCAGCCAGACGGGCTTTTTCAGCATCATTACGTCTTTTTTCAAGCTGAGCATCTGGTTTAAAGGTCACTCTTACACGGTGTGCATTATTGAGTAATTGTGAACGGACCAGATTTTTTACGTAATCAGGATCTTGTGTTTTCTCACGTAATGAACGTAATGCCACATCAAGATTCATGTGGGTAATGACATCACCACGATGTATTGCCGTGGATAAGCCGGATAAAATTAATTGCAGACCAAAGGGATAATGATCACCACCAATTTCACGTTGATTAAGTTCTAACTGATGTAAAACCGCGTCAATTTGTTCTTGCCTGATACCATTTTCGGCTACATCTTCAAGAACATCTATTACCAGTTGTTCAAATGCTTGTGCATTTTCTGGGGTTGAACCTTCAAGACCACATATAAAACTCATTTCTTTATTAGAATCTTCTAAGCCGCATAAGGGTGAAGGTGCATTACCCAGATCGGTTGTTTCTAGGGCTTGCATTAAAGGTGAAGCTGAATTTTCCAGTAATAGACTAGATAAAAATTGTGCTTCAAGTTGTTCTTCAAGATTAATACTTTGACCCAACAGCCAGCCCATTACTAAATGAGTTTTATTGTTATGATCTTCTTCTGCGTCAAGCGGGTAGTTTTCTTCAATGTTTATCTGAGAAAAAAAACGTTTTTCGTTATTAACATCAATCGTCTTATCAAGTGGCTCAAATTGAGATAATACTTGATGTTCAAATTTTTCCTGGTGAACTTGAGCCGGAATATCACCAAAGGTCATAAATACTGAATTGCTTGGATGATAATGTATTTTATAAAACTCTTTTAGCTGCTCATAATTTAAATCAGGAATATCAGTAGGTTCCCCGCCACTATTAAAGTGATAGGTTACTATTGGAAACAGGTATTTACTGACTGTTTGCCATAAAGCACTAACCGTTGATGACATAGCGCCTTTCATTTCATTAAAGACTACGCCTTTAAATTGTAAATCTGAAGCGGCATTATCTGCCTGTTCAAATTCAAGACGATGTCCTTCCTGGGCAAAATCTAATTCATCCAGTCTTGAGAAAAATACAGCATCTAGATAAACATCAAGAAGGTTATTAAAATCTTTCTTATTCTGGCTGGCAAAAGGATAAGCAGTCCAGTCACTGGAAGTAAATGCGCTCATAAAGGTATTAAGTGAACGTCTTATCATCATAAAAAAGGGATCTCTGACCGGGAAATTCTTACTACCACATAGAGCCGTATGTTCAAGTATATGTGCCACCCCGGTTGAATCGGTAGGAATTGTCCGTAAAGCAACCAAAAAAACATTTTCATCATTATCTGCTGCTATATGATAATGAAGTGCTCCCGTCTTTTTATGCTTAAATTGGCTGACAATAATATCAAGTGATTCAATCTTTTCACTTTGAATCCATGCAAAAGTATCATGACATTGTGCTGTTTCAGATAAAATTGAGTTTAACTCGGATTTTATTGGTTTTTTTTTGTTAATAGTATCAGCGGTGGTGGTCATTCCAGACTAGACTCCGAATTAATTAATTTTATTGGGTGTGTTTAATGACTCAGATTAATATGGTATCACTTTAAGGAGTAAAGAAGAATAAAACTTAATTTAAGGTGAGTTTTTTTGTTAAAATAGAATGAATTAATATCTAAAGTTTAGAGCGACAGGTCAGTCAAGGGTGAGCTGTCGCTCTAAACTTTAGATATTTAATTATGACTGCGAAAATTATGACTGAAGATTTTCATCAATACATGAATTCATTATCAGAATATCAATATCTATTAATATAAATGCTTATATATAATTTTTTCCCTAGTTAAGTGATTTTCTGTTAAAATCTCGGTTCATATTTATGTGTGCCAAGACAATATGGGTATCTTTTTGATTAGTTTGATAAATATCAATTCTATAAATCATAAAATACGCTAGTCTTATACGGTTAAACAATTTTTGGTCGCATTGGATGAGCCAATGCATTCTGTCAATATTTGGAGAAATTACATGATTAAACCCCATGGATCCGATGAACTAAACCCTCTTTTCGTTTATGATTCTACTGCAAACGAAGCATTACACAAAGAAGCTGAAGGTTTAGCTTCTGTATTAGTTAGTTCTGCTACAGCAGCTAATGCCGTTATGTTGGGTGCTGGTTACTTTAATCCTTTAACAGGATATATGAATAAAGCTGATGCCTTATCTGTTGCCACTGATATGAAAACGACTTCTGGTCTTTTTTGGCCAACACCGGTTCTGAACTTGCTTCAGGATTCTGGAAGTATCAAAGCTGGCGATCGTATTGCTCTTAAAGATCCCAATGTTGATGGTAATCCCATTCTGGCTGTGATGGACGTTGAATCTGTTGAAGAGTTCACGGATGAAGAAATTGCCTTAATATCAGAAAATGTTTACCGTCCAAGTGTTGAAGAAGCACACCCAGGTGTTGATGCATTTCTTGCTCAAGGTAAGGTTTGTTTTTCTGGTCCAATTCAAGTATTAAATTTCTCATATTTCCAAAGTGAATTCCCAGATACATTCCGTACTGCTGTCGAAATCCGTAATGAAATTTCTGAGCGTGGCTGGAATAAAATTGTTGCTTTTCAGACTCGTAACCCAATGCACTTAGCTCACGAAGAACTTTGTCATATGGCAATGAATCGTCTAGACTGTGATGGTCTTGTTATTCATATGCTGTTAGGTAAATTAAAGCCAGCTGATATCCCTGCTCCAGTACGTGATGCAGCAATTCGTAAAATGGTTGAATTATACTTCCCTAAAAACAGTGCAATGGTTACAGGCTATGGCTTTGATATGCTGTATGCCGGTCCCCGTGAAGGCGTATTGCACGCAGTTTTCCGCCAAAATATGGGGGCTACTCACTTCATTATTGGTCGTGACCATGCCGGTGTTGGTGATCACTATGGTGCGTTTGATGCACAAACAATTTTTGATAATGATGTTCCAGAAGGTGCATTAGAGATTGAAATATTCAAAGCTGATCATACTGCTTATTCTAAGAAATTAGATAAGGTTGTTATGATGTGTGAAGCACCCGATCATACTAAAGAAGATTTTGTACTTCTTTCTGGTACTAAAGTACGTGAAATGCTGGGTAATGGTATTGCTCCACCAAAAGAATTCTCACGTCCTGAAGTCGCTCAGATCCTTATGGATTACTACGAAAGTATCAAATAATTATTATTAATTAAATAATGCTTTTTAAATATGGAAAAAAATATTAGAAAATAAAAAGTTTATGAAAATCCAAGCATTCTTATAAATTTACCCCAAAATCCAATTTTTTTATGCTTTTTTACTGTTACTCGTGGAGCTTTTGCTTTATTTTTAGACAATTCTTTTTGCAGTTGCTGCTGGAAATCAGCAGACATCATCACCGTGGCTTCACTTTGTTCGCCAGAGTCCACAGCACCACTAAAGGTTGATTCAGTAAAGAAAGCGTTTTGATGCTTACCAATAACATCACCATCTTTTAGATTATGATGGTGTATTTTCTTATCATTAACAAAAGTACCATTAGTACTATTCATGTCCTCTAATACTGCACCATTTTCTGTTGTATTAAACTAGGTTTAAAGTCGCATTTTATTTAATTAATAGACATAATTTCAGCTATACTTAAAAAATAATGTAACTACTCAGGATTTCAACCATTCTTCTAAGCTGACAAGAGATCACTCATCGCCATTTTAAAAAAAGTGACTTTGATCGCTATCGAAATAAACTTGATGCAGAATTAGCCTGGGTAAAAAACTGGTTTGCGAAAAAAAGTCGTGATCAGACAGAGCACTATGAACGACAATCCCTGCCGACGGTTGGTTTTGAACTTGAAATTTGTCTGGTGGATAAAAAGGGGGAGCCTGCCTGTGTTAATGATGTCTTTTTACAACGCTTAAAAAATACCTCCATAGAGAAAGAAGTTAGCCTTGAACTGGCACAATTTAATCTGGAGCTGAACAGTCTTGTTTTTAAATTAACCGGAAATGTCTTACAGAATTTAAAAAAAGAATTCGAACGTCTCTGGTTAGCCTGCAGCACTATTGCACAAGAACTAAATTGTAAGCTACTGATGATTGGGTGTTTGCCGAGCCTGCAGGAAGAACATCTTAAACTAAGAAATATGTCTCCCATGACGCGTTACGCCGCTTTAAATGAACAAGTGCTCAGGAGTCGAAAAGGCCGGGCAATTGACCTGGATATTCAAGGCAGAGAAACATTAAAAAGTATCCATCAGGATGTCATGCTGGAATCCGCTGCTACTTCTTTTCAGCTGCACTTAGAAATGCCTTTTTCTCGAGCGGTACGTTTTTACAATGCAGCGATTATCCTGTCAGCACCCATGGTGCCCGTGACTGCCAATTCCCCACTTCTCTTTAGTAAAGCGCTCTGCTGTGAAACTCGAATTCCTGTATTTGAACAAGCGGTATCTGTTGGTGGTTTTGATGGTGCTGTATTCGGGCCTATATACCCATGACCTATGAAAATGCTTGATTTTTATAGAGAAGAAGATCAAAATTATCCAATGAGGCAAATTACTCTCACAGCCCATGAAAAATCAGCTCTAGAAATGCAACATAAGCATTCTAGAAATGGAAAAGAACGAGATAGAATCAAAGC
>JAIVER010000072.1:6255-6433 GCA_023864145.1 Thiohalomonas sp.
GCTCGTCTAGTAAACTTTCTGCAGAGCAAACAGAACAATTAATTGCTCATTTAACAGACCAGACTTACCACCATCAAAAAGACATTGTTGGTTATATACCCAATCAACTTGAAAATGCAGGATCGAACACTTGGAAATTATCATTAATTCGAGAATCTAATGATTTTCCAATGCTCGG
>JAIVER010000073.1 GCA_023864145.1 Thiohalomonas sp.
TTTACCGAGCATTGGAAAATCATTAGATTCTCGAATTAATGATAATTTCCAAGTGTTCGATCCTGCATTTTCAAGTTGATTGGGTATAACCTCCCCAACCCCATTGATTTTTTAATTCATCAAAATTATTTTCACAATCAGCACGGTCTCGATAATGTTGAAAAATAGTGACAATATCATCTTCTAAATCAGTCACCAAAACAGAGTATTCATAAGCTCGGATATCTTCAGGGCCATCGACTAATGCAAGCTGCTGTTGCAGTTGATTTTGAGTTTCAAAACCAATGATGTTATCACTGGATAAACGTCGTCTGACAATAACTACTCGCCCTCTTTTTCCCAACCTTGCAATTGAAGTTGATCTTCTTTAGCTTCCCATTCTTTGTTAATATAAGTCCACTTTCCTAACTCATGATGCTTGTATACCCATGACCTATGAAAATCAAGCATTTTCATAGGTCATGGGTATACAGGGCAAGCACTTCTAATGCTTTAGTTCTTTTATCTGCTTTACAACTGATATTTCTTTGTACTGAAAATTCACTTAATTCTGCTTTTTTGTATATTTCTCTTGTATAGTCAGTCAAATGGTTCGATATCAGGACTGGAATTCCTCTGTTTGCTGTCTCTTGTGCCAAGATAGCCAAGTGTGCCTGTTTTTCCATTGAAAAAGCATTCTTTTCATACTGGAATGATGAATTACTCTCATTTAGTGGGACATAGGGGGGATCACAGTAGATAACATCTCCTTTTTTAGCATTCCTCATGGTTGTTGTGTAATCACTTAAAAGAAATTCTGCATTGACAGTTTTGCTGGCAAATATTTCCATTCTTTCTCTAGGCAAAGTGACCTTTTTATATTTGCCGACAGGGACATTAAATTTCCCGCTTTTATTATATCGGCATAGACCATTATATCCGTGTTTATTTAAATACAGGAATAATGCTGCGCGAAGTCTTTTACTTTTAGTCTTATTAAAACGCTCTCTAAATTCATAATATTTTTCAGGAGTATTGTTGCTAGTAATAAAATATTTCTTACAGTAATTTATGAATTCTATGTTATCTTTTTGTAAGTGATGGTATAAATTAATGAGATCCGAGTTGGTATCACAAATTAAGCTATCTTTATAATTGGTGTTAAGAAAGACTGCAGCAGAACCACAAAAAGGTTCTATTAATCTGTCACCCTCAGGCAAAAGGTGTGTGATCCTATCAATGATACTTCTTTTATTGCCAGCCCATTTTAAAAAGGGTTGTATCACTTTGTGTTCAGTTTGAGGAGAGTTTTTCACAGATTTTTTATAGTTCTTTTACAAAAACGGCTGAGTTTCGTTGATAGTTGTACAGGGCTTGCTTTTCATCAGCTATGTCCTGTAATGACTTCTTACTAAAGCCATGTTCTATAAACCAGTGAGTTGCCTGTGTTGTCAGGATGAATAATTCTTTTAAGTTTTTCTTTTGTGCTTCTTTACAGATGTGGGCAAATAATTTTTCGCCTCGACCCTGTGATTGATATTCAGATGTGATAGCCAAGCAGGCTATTTCAGCCTGTTGTTTATTATCAAAAAGATAAAGGGCAGCACATCCTATGATCTGTTTTTCACGTTCGATGATATAAAAATTTTTTATTTCAGTCTCAAGACGTTCTCGAGAGCGTTTCACCAGGAGCCCGGAATTTTCTAATGGTTTTATTAATTCTATAATACCATTTACATCTTCAATATTGGCTGAACGGATATCTTCGAGGTGATCTGTGCTAACTAGCGTGCCGATACCTCTTTGGGTAAATAATTCCAGTAAAAGGGAACCCTCGATATTGCGATCAATTATATGGACTCTTTGAACACCCATTTTACTGGCATGACTTATGCGTTGATAGTGGCGGATAATATCACTTTGTTTTGTATCTCCTGCATTAATTATTGTATTGAGTTCTTGTGTAGTGATCTCATGTAATAATTTTTTTTCATTATCAAAGATACCCCGTGTATCATCAATAAAAATTAATTTGTCTGCGCTCAGTTCAATTGAGCTAAGTGTTGCCAGATCTTCACCATTGATATTAAAAATTTCTCCTGTGGGTGAATAACCTACGGGGGATAATAAAATGACATCACCACCATTGAGAGAATATTTAATTGCGCTGGTATCTATTTTTCTAATGTCACCTGTATGTAAATAATCAACACCGCCAATTATTCCTTTTGGTCTGGCTATAACATAGTTACCGGAAATAATATTTATTTGTGAACCAGCCATGGGGGTATATTTTAAACTGGTTGAAAAAAGTGCTTCTATATCTATGCGTATACTACCTGAAACTTCTTTAATAACTTGCATGACTTTATTGTCGGTAATGCGTAAGCCATCAAAAAATTCTGACTGGATATTGGCCTCATTGAGGCGTTTTTCAATTTGATTTCGGGCACCATGTACCAGAACCAGTTTGACGCTCAGACTATTAAGCAGGGTGATATCATGTACAAACGACGGGAATTCATTATCCGCCAGTATATCGCCACTAAAATAAATGACGAAAGTCTGATCTCTAAAGGCATTGATATAGGGGGCGGCATTTCTAAACTGTTCTACAAAACTAAGATCAGCAACTGGATCAGAGGCATTAGTTAAAGACTCATTTAGCAAAGAGCCTTTAGCTGATGGTAACAAAGAGTCATTGAGTATTTTTGTGTTAGAATTAGCCATATATCTTGATTATATCATTGTTTGTGGACTATTAAGCTATTATGTCGTTATCCTTTCCTGATTTATTTGCTCTAATTGTTTATCTAAGTATTGTTATGGCCATTGGCCTTTATTTTTCCAGGAAAAACACCAGTACTGAAGAATATTTTGTTGGAGGGCGTTCTTTTTCCGGGTGGGTTATCGGTTTGAGTCTTGTTGGTACTTCTATCAGCTCTATTACCTTTCTTGCTTATCCGGGAGATGCCTTTAAAACGGCCTGGTTACGTTATTTACCTAACTTAATGCTGCCGATTGCAATTTTTATTGCCGCTTATGTTTTTCTGCCTTTTTTTCGTCGTGGTAATACCATTACAGCCTATGAATATCTGGAACATCGTTTTGGCCCATCAATACGTGTCTATGCTGCTCTGATTTTTATTATAGGGCAGTTAGTTCGTATTAGTCTTATTTTATACCTTCTATCGTTATTGATTCATGAGTTAACGGGCTTATCCCCGGAAATGTCCATTATTCTTGCTGGTGTTTTTGTTGCGGTGTATACAATTGTAGGCGGTATTGATGCGGTAATATGGACTGATGTATTACAGACTATAGTATTAATGATTGGTGGTTTATTTTGTCTGGGTGTTATCATTAGCAGCTTGCCAGGAGGTTTGGAACAGATCATCACTATTGCCTCAGAGCAGGGGAAGCTAGGCTTTTCTGAGTTACGTGACGGGCAATTGGTGCCTATCGAATGGTCGTTTTCTCTACAGGACAAAACAGGCTCTATGCTCTTATTGGTGGGTTTAACGGGCTGGTTAACAGAATACAGTGCCAACCAAAATACGGTACAGCGTTTTTGTGCTTCAAAAAGTGATGCAGAAGCTCGTAAGGCTATGTTTGTCTGTGCGTTTACCAGCCTGCCAATTTGGGCCTTTTATATGTTTTTGGGTACTGCACTTTATGTTTTCTTTCAGGTGTTCCCTACAGAAACTGCCAGCCAGATCTTAAATGGAGAACAAAAAGCAGAACAAATTTTACCTTATTTTATTAATCATTATTTACCTTCTGGTGTTGCCGGCATTGTTATTGCTGCGGCTTTAGCTGCGGCAAATGTCATCACTGGATTCCAGTATTAATGCAATATCAACAGTTTCTATCGTTGATATTTATCGGCGCTTTTCCCGCTCAGCTAAAAATGATAAGCATTATTTGCTGGTTGCTAAACTGATTGCCGTGATTGTTTCTATTATTATGATCCTGGGTGCTCTGCTGTTATTGAATGCAGAAACTAAAACCTTACAGGATACGGCAACTATTTTAGTGTCGATTATTTCTGGTGGTGTATTAGGTATTTATTTATTGGGCTTTTTTACTGACCAGGGGGACGCAAGGGCTGTCTGGAGTGGTTTGATCCTCACAGCATTGTTTACTATATGGGTTATTTTAGCGAAGAAAGAACTACTGCTAGATAGTTGGGTGCTTCCATTTGATCTTTATTATACCGCTATCATTGGTAATTTATTAATGTTTGTTATCGGATTTTTTACAGCTCGTTTTATTTTTCAGCGTCAATCGGCTGTAGGGGACATGTCAGTTTCTGGAAAATAATTTCCCTAGTAAGTCGATATAATGGTTAAATTATTATAAATATTAATTTTGAGCCAATTTACACAATTAACTACTGATTTTTTAAGGATTTTTTTATGCCTGAATACCGTTCAAGAACTAGTACTGCCGGCAGAAACATGGCTGGTGCAAGAGCACTATGGCGTGCAACTGGAATGAAAGATGATGATTTTCAAAAGCCCATCATTGCTATAGCTAATTCATTTACCCAATTTGTTCCAGGCCATGTGCATTTAAAAGACATGGGGCAGTTAGTGGCCAGAGAAATTGAAAAAGCAGGTGGTGTTGCAAAAGAGTTTAATACTATAGCCGTTGATGATGGTATTGCCATGGGGCATGATGGTATGTTCTATAGTTTGCCATCTCGTGAAGTGATTTCAGATGCAGTTGAATATATGTGTAATGCGCATTGTGCTGATGCCTTAGTGTGTATTTCTAATTGTGACAAAATAACACCAGGAATGCTCAATGCTGCTTTGCGTCTGAATATACCTGTCATTTTTGTCTCTGGCGGCCCCATGGAATCAGGTAAGGTTGTTATGCATGGCAAGGAAGTCCATCTTGATCTGGTTGATGCTATGGTTGCCGCGGTGGATGATAAAGTCAGTGATGCTGATACTGATATTATGGAGCGCTCTGCCTGTCCGACCTGCGGCTCTTGTTCGGGTATGTTTACAGCAAACTCCATGAACTGTTTAACTGAGGCACTGGGTTTATCTTTACCGGGTAATGGTTCATTACTGGCCACTCATGTTGATAGAAAAGAATTGTTTCTAGAAGCAGGGCGTCGAATTGTTGATTTGGCTAAACGCTATTATGAACAGGATGATGAATCAGTTTTGCCGCGCAATATTGCTAATTTTGAAGCATTTGAAAATGCCATGAGCCTTGATATTGCGATGGGCGGTTCAACTAACACCATATTGCATCTTCTGGCAGCCGCTCAAGAAGGTAAAATCCCTTTTACTATGGATGATATTGACAGACTTTCCAGAAAAGTACCGAACTTATGTAAGGTTGCACCCAGTACACAAAAATACCATATGGAAGATGTTCACCGTGCTGGTGGCGTTATGGGTATTTTGGGTGAATTATCCAGAGCAGGTTTATTGAATACTGACGTTAAGATGATTCATAGTGATTCAATGGCTGATGCTATTAATCATTATGATATTACGGTTTCTGAAAATGATGATCTTAGACAAATGTTCATGGCAGGACCAGGCGGAGTTCCTACTCAAGAGGCATTTAGTCAGTCCAAACGCTGCCCAAGTCTGGATGATGATCGTAATGAAGGGTGTATCCGAAATAAGGAGCATGCTTATAGTCAGGATGGCGGTTTAGCTGTCCTTTATGGCAATATTGCCATAGATGGTTGCGTGGTTAAAACTGCCGGAGTGGATGATTCCATTCTATGCTTTACTGGCCCGGTACGAATATTTGAGAGTCAGGATTCAGCCGTTGCTGCAATTTTAGATAATCAAATTAAAGCGGGTGATGTGGTTATTATTCGTTATGAAGGTCCTCGTGGTGGTCCAGGTATGCAGGAAATGCTCTATCCAACCAGTTATTTAAAATCTAAAGGTTTGGGTAAGGCCTGTGCACTATTAACTGATGGTCGTTTTTCGGGGGGAACATCCGGTTTGTCCATTGGACATGCTTCACCTGAAGCCGCAGAAGGCGGTGCCATTGCTCTGATTGAAGAAGGTGATTTAATTGCTATTGATATCCCTAATCGTAAAATTGATGTTAAAGTCAGTGATGCCGAATTAGAACAGCGTAGAAAAACCATGGAAGCCAAAGGCGATAATGCCTGGCAGCCGGGAAATCGGGTTCGTCATGTGACTCAGGCACTACAGGCTTATGCCGCTATGACTACATCAGCATCACGGGGTGCGGTGAGAGATGTAACACAATTAAAGCGTAAGTTTTAACTGAATAACGAGCAGTTTTAATTATAAAACTGGTCGTTTTATTTTTTTGTGCCACAATATGTAGTAGTTAAAGAAAAAAAACTAACTATACCCATGACCTATGAAAATGCTTGATTTTCATAGAGAAGAAGCTCAAAATTATCCAATGACGCAAATTACTCTCACAGCCCATG
>JAIVER010000074.1 GCA_023864145.1 Thiohalomonas sp.
TTCATGGGCTGTGAGAGTAATTTGCGTCATTGGATAATTTTGAGCTTCTTCTCTATGAAAATCAAGCATTTTCATAGGTCATGGGTATAACCTAAAATAATCAGATAATTGTTCTATTACCCGATGCAGTTGCTGATGAACCTCTGCAATTGCAGGTAGTGTATCAATGATATAAAAACGTTCCGGATTCTCCCGAGCCAGCTTTAAATACGCATCCCTGATGCGCTTAAAAAAACTCAGTTGTTCCTGCTCAAAACGGTCAGTTTCTCCACGTTCGCGTACACGTTCCATACCTTTATCAACCGGTATATCAAGCAGGATGGTAGCGTCCGGCCTTAAATCTCCCTGCACCCATTGTTCTAATTGAGCAATCTTCTGCCATGATAATCCGCGCCCTCCTCCCTGATAAGCATAGCTTGCATCAGTAAATCGATCACTTATCACCCATTTTCCTGATTCAAGTGCAGGTATAATTAATTCATTTAAATGTTGAGCCCGGGCAGCAAACATGAGTAATAACTCGGCATCATCACAGAGGCTGGTATTTGCCTTATCTAATAATAAATTACGAATTTTTTCCGCAATGGGTGTACCGCCAGGTTCACGAGTTAAAATAAACGGGATGTTTTTTTGCTTCAGAAAATCCTGAATAAAATTAATATTGGTTGATTTTCCCGATCCTTCTGAACCTTCAATGGTAATAAACTTGCCTTTAAACATGATTAATATTTCACTTCTTTTTTAAAATATATTTTCTTACAGCATTATTGTGGGCTTTGAGGTTATTGCTAAATAGATGCCCTCCTGAACCATCAGCAACAAAGTATAGACTTTTTCCTTTATCGGGGTGCAATACTGCATGAATGCCTTCACGTCCGGGAATAGCGATAGGTGTTGGCGGTAAACCATTTATTTGATAGGTATTGTATGCTGTTTTTTCATTAATATCACGACGTCGAATATTGCCATTATAACGATCGCCCATACCATAAATAATCGTGGGATCAGACTGTAGACGCATGTTTTTATTCATCCGACGAATAAAAACCCCGGCGATTTTACTGCGTTCAGTACTAATACCCGATTCTTTTTCTACTATTGAGGCAAGAATTAAAGCCTCATAAGCTGATTTTAACGGCGTCGTTTTTTCTCTGTTTTGCCATTCCTCAGCAAGTACTCTTTGCATTTGCTCATAGGAGCGTTTTATAAATTGATAATGACTAGTACCACGAGGAAAATTAAACGTATCCGGATATAAAAGGCCTTCCAGATTTGTTTGCTGAGTCTTTAGATATTTTTTTAAATCATCATAATTATCAAGCTCAATAGCTTTTGAGGATTGCGTCAGATTGTTATCCGTTATAATGGCATGTAACGCCTCTTTTAGCGTCCACCCCTCTACAATAGTCAGAGAATACTGGTTCACTTTGCCGGAAATAAAGAGATCAATTAAATCAACAATCGTCATTCCAGCTTTAAGTGAATATTCACCGGCTTTAATTTTTTCAGCCTTTTTTGAGAAACGCGCATAAAAACGAAAATATTCAGGATGAGTAATAATAGATTGCTGATGGAGCTTATTGGCAATATGTTGAATCAGCTCACCTTTTTTAATCGTAAATATCTGTTTTGCTTTATTACCTGATGGTTCTGACACAGGGATATTAAGAGGCTGGATTAAATAAACTTTATACTCATTCCAATACCAGCCAGCAGCAAAGCTGCCAATAATAATTAATAATGCGATCAGTTTAAAAAATTTTTTAATCATAAATAATGTGTTTACTAAACGATTAGTTTGTTAGTAATAAAATGTTTATCGAAGCTCGTTTTTAATTATAAAAAAACAGGTCTGCCAAGTGCTTTATTAATTTTACTCGATAATGCGGTAGAAATTCGCTGTTTATTCTGCTGCGTATAAAACCATTGTGTATTGTCACTGCAAGTAATCGAAGCCACAGGCACAATACCAAAAATACTATTGCTGAAAAAAACATCTGAGGCATCACTTAACTCGCTTAGAGTATAATGACCTTGTTCAATACGAATGGACATTTTTTTTGCCAGCTGAAAAATTTCTTGCCTTATTGTACCCTGAACGCCGCAAGTATCAATTTTTGGCGTAAATAATTGACCATTTTTTACAAAAAAAAGATTACTGCTCGTTGCCTCTATCACCCTTGTACGAAGTTGAGAGGACTCATCAGAACAGGCCAGCATAATACCGTCATGATAATCATTGCCGTTAAATTCATTACCTGCAAACACCTGTTCCAGACGATTTAAGTGTTTAATACCTGCTAATACGGGTTGTAGGGCCAGACAAGTTTGACACACTTTTACTCTCATGCCCTTTTTATAGTCATCAATTGACCTTTCTGGCCAATGATGAACACTTATAATCACAGAGGTTTGTGCCTGCTGGGGAAATTGATAACCACGCCCTCCCTTGCCGCGGGTAATAATAATTTTAATCACTTTCTTTTCAGAATTCAGATTCTCAGAATCTAAGCTATCTGAATCTAAGTCATTATTTTGCAACAATTTTAAATTAATCATATTAAGAAAAATAAGGTCATCAGGTATCGACAAACTCAGTCGCTCAGCACCTGAGCAAAGACGCTGCCAGTGTAAATGCCAATTATGTAATTCACCATTAACACATGCAATGGTTTCGAAAATTCCATCGCCATAAGTTAAACCTCGATCATTAACATCAATTACATCATTTATTAAATTTATTGCCTGGTTATCAATCATCGTTATGCATCTGCATTTGTAACGTCTGGAGTAAACCTTTTGCTTTAGCCCGTGTTTCCATAAGCTCTTTTTTTGCTATAGAATCAAAGACTAAACCTGCCCCAGCTCTAAAAGTTAATGTTTGCGTATCCTTAATATCACTTATATCTTCTAAAAGCATCGAGCGAATTAATATATTTAAATCCATGCTGCCATTGTGATTAATATAGCCCATTGAACCCGTATAAGCACCTCTTGAATACTGCTCTAATTCGGCAATAATTTCCATACAGCGAACTTTTGGACAACCACTGATCGTCCCGCCTGGAAAAAGTGCCTTTATGACATCTCCAGGAGTAACCCCATCTTGTAATTGCCCAATGACATTAGACACAATATGGTGTACATGAGCATATGTTTCATTACTCATGAATTCATCAACTATGACCGTTCCTGGAATACATACTCTGCCTAAATCATTGCGAATTAAATCAATCAACATTATATGCTCAGCCTGTTCCTTAGGATGTGCATGAAGTTCATGCAAAAGTCGCATATCCTCCCGATCCGAAGCACTGCGTGGACGAGTCCCGCCAATTGGTCTCGACTCAAGCTTTCTATCAGTCACTTTCAGTAAACGTTCAGGTGAGGAAGAAATAATGCTGCTACAACCTTCATCAGAAAAAAAACTGGCTAGTCCCGAAAAAGGAGCTGGATTTTCTTTGAAAAGCGTTTCTGTTAATGAAGCAGCTTGTTCAACATGTTCTTTTTGTTTAGATGTCGTTTTCCAAAGACGAGATAAATTGACCTGAAAAACATCACCTTCTTTAATATAGTGGTGAATTTTTTCTGCTGAATCTAAAAAAGTCTTATCATCTTCCTCTTCAAGGGCAGGCATTAAATCAGTAGTGCGTTTCATTACACTCTCTGATTTTTTAATTAGCTGCACATCATCTAATAAAGATTGAAAAGCAGCAGCGTGATCAAGTTGTGATTCAGTTAGAAAAAATATTTTTTCCTGTTGATGATCATAAATAAGCGCTTGCTTTAGGCGTGCGGCATAGGCAATGGGAAGTAATTGTTTTTCACAAATACGTTTTAAGGCAGGTTCAATTTGCTGGGCAAATTCATAAGCAAAAAAAACAAACCACCCGCCGGTAAATGGTAAGTGATGTGTTAATGCTATTTGCTTGTCACTAGATGAAAATAGTTTTTTTTCAAATAAAAAAAGTTTATCAAAGGCATCAAGAAACAAATCATTTGCATCAATATTTAAGTGTTCACTAGAGACTGAAAGCTTAAATTCATGATCCATTTTTAAGCTGTAGTCTGGTTCAATAAACAAAATATCAAAATTTGATTTCTGTTCATTATTAATGCGAGTCTTATTTTTTTTTAGAATAGTTTGTTTTTTAGTAGAAGTGGTCAGTAGAAAAGGGTATTTTTTGGGGAAATGACGATAAAATTGAATAAATTCAGGAAATGCCTGTTTTGAGATTTCAGTTAACTGGCAAGCATGAGTCATATTTTATCAGTTTTTAAATATTAGGAAGGGGTAGGAGTCAAATGGCTTATATTTTACCAAAAATCAGGGTGCCATTCGTGCCGCCAAAACCAAATGAATTTGAAATGGCATAATCAATTTTCATTTCTTTAGGGACTAAAGGTACATAATCCAGATCACAATCATCACTCGGATTAAGCAAATTAATAGTTGGTGGAGCCACCTGATCACGAATAGCTAAAGCAGTAAATATCGCTTCAATAGCACCCGCTGCTCCTAATAAATGCCCTGTCATAGATTTAGTTGAACTCATGGTTAAGTCATAAGCATAGTCACCAAAGCTACGTTTAGCAGCATCTGTTTCGGCCAGGTCACCAGCAGGAGTTGATGTGCCGTGTGCATTGATATAATTGATCTGTTCTGGATTTAAACCGGCATTTCTTAATGCTGAATCCATACAGCGACTAGCACCCTCACCACCCTTGGAAGGTAAAGTCATATGATAAGCATCGCCACTCATACCAAAGCCCAGTACTTCGGCATAAATTTTCGCAGCACGTGCTTTGGCAAATTCATACTCTTCTAAGACAACAACACCAGCACCATCACTAAGAACAAAACCATCACGGGCTCTATCCCAGGGTCTGGAAGCTGTTTGAGGCTCATCATTTCGAGTGGAAAGTGCTCTTGCTGCAGCAAATCCTGCAAGCCCCGTATGAGTAGTTGCCATTTCTGCACCACCAGTGACCATCACATCTGCATCACCATATTCAATAATTCGAGCGGCATCACCAATACTATGTGTGGCTGTCGCACAGGCAGTTGCCATTGCTAAATTAGGTCCTTTTAAGCCATATTTAACAGAAAGATTGCCAGATATCATATTGATAATATTACTGGGTACAAAAAACGGGGATACTTTTCGAGGACCGCCTCTAAGGTAATTATTATGGCCTTTTTCAATACCAGAAATTCCACCAATGCCCGAGCCGATATGAACACCGATTTTCCAGGCATTATCTTCAGTAATCTCAAGACCCGAGTCTTCAATTGCCTGAATAGCTGCGGCCATACCATAGTGCATGAAGGTATCCATTTTTTTTGCTTCTTTTGCCGATAGATAGTCACTTATATCAAAGTTTCTGATCGAACCACCAAACTTTACACTGAATGCTTCAGTATCCATATGATCAATTGGCTTAATACCACTTTTGCCTGCCAGAATATTTTCCCATGATTCAGATATATTCAAACCAACGGGAGTTACCATCCCCATACCGGTAATAACTACTCTTCTCTTAGTCAAGCTCAACTCCCCAACAAAATACTAAAAAGCAAAAGGTCAATATACTAACCCAGGCGATACCATTAGAAAAAAAAATTCCAGATCTAAAAAAATTAAAGCCGAATTTTAACAATGCAAATAATGAGCACTATTAGAATCGGCTTTATAAAATACGTCATGCAATTGTACTGATAAAAATGTACTGATATGTGTTATATCAATACATAATGAATATTAAGCTTCAGTATTTGCACTAATATAATCAATTGCTAACTGAACAGTCGTAATTTTTTCAGCTTCGTCATCTGGAATTTCAGTACCAAACTCTTCTTCAAGAGCCATGACTAACTCAACAGTATCCAAAGAATCAGCACCTAAATCATCAACAAATGAAGCTTCAGATTTTACTTCATCTTCTTTAACGCCAAGCTGTTCAACAACTATTTTAGCAACTCTATCTTCAACACTACTCATTTTATTCAAATCTCCATAATTCTTTGTAACACATTCTTATACACTTAAGTTATACAGCCCCAAATTATCTAAAGAATATATTTTTACATTAATGTAAAAACAAATCCCTAAAGAACTTAAAAACTGTGCATATTTAGTGTGCTTATTTACGTGACGCTATTTTAGTGAAATCTAAACCGATATGCCAGTAATAGATGTTAATTTTTTCACTATTTAGTTATTCAGTGACTCTAGAAGTAGGGTTTACCGCATAAAATAGTTATTTTATGGTGGTTAGTAGTATATACCCAGTCAACTTGAAAATGCAGGATCGAACACTTGGAAATTATCATTAGATTCTCGAATTAATGATAATTTCCAAGTGTTCGATCCTGCATTTTCA